>JABGZB010000014.1 GCA_018674955.1 Verrucomicrobiota bacterium
CGAGCGGGTATGTTTTCGCGGAGAGAATCGACCGATGTTGCGCCGTGCTGGAAGCGCCGTTTTTCAAAAGCCGGCATATCGAAACCAAGCACCGATTTGACGCCGCGAGCGACGATGTCGCCCTTGAGTGCGTACAGTTTGCCGACGCTGTAGTCGGTCAACTCAACAAACGGAATACCCTCAGCGACCTCGACTACGTCAGGCCGAGTGAAAGGGCTAAACCCCTTGAAACCAAAGTGATGGCCCGGCGCGTAAGTGCGCGCATACGACCGGCTCAAGCCTCCGGAATAAGTCAACGAATGCTTGATTGTGCCAACCCCCCAGCCTTCCTGATACAGCATCTGGTTGTTAACTACGCTGCGAATCGTCAACTCTGGATTTTCCTCGATTGGATAATCTTTTAAGTTTTCATCGCCGCCGTCGCCGTCGATGAGATGTTTCCAATCAGGATATTTTTTTCGGATGCCACGGCAAAGCGCGACTGCCATCGAGGCGGACTCGATGTCGAGTATTTTGTAGTCCTCAACGATCTGGATTGTCTCTGCGACGTCGATGTCGCCTAGGCTGGACTCAATCGGCTCGAGGAACATTTCCAAACCAAGTTTGCCAAGAAAGTCTTTGCACTGCTTTAGGTCGGGACCGTCGCCGAAGCTTAGCGTAAACGCTTTAAGCCGGCCAAGGTCGCAACCCAAATCTCGCATCACGGAGTACGTCGCCAGAAACACCGCGCCACTGTCGATGCCGCCGGAGAAACAGCAGCCGACCGGCTCAGTTTCCGGGATGAGCTCGAGCCATTTGCGTACTTCGTTTTTCAGCGCAGTGATATAGTTGCGGCCAATCGGCTCGAGGTCGGTGGAGTATTTGTTGCGAACCGGATTGAAGAACCGCTCGTAAGTTGGGTCAGGATCTGGGCAGCCTACGAGTTGGATTGTCACTAAATAATGCGCCGGAACCATGCGCGTGTAATACGGATGAAACTGGTCGCCAAACCCCTGCTCCTCGAGCCACTGTCGAATCGCGTCGATGCGATGCGCGACGATGAGCGCTGGCCCCTCAATTTGCTTGGCCAAAAAGTAGCGCAACGGACGGTCGAGCGATCGGGCTAGTTTGACCGACTTGCCGTCCTTGGCAACAAGCGCGAACGAGCCGTCAAAGTCGCGTAAGGTTTCCGGCGAGTTGGCGAGCATGCGTTGGCGCGCCTCCCCCGGGGTGAGATTTAGCAGCTCGGTTTCGGTGGGGTCAGTCAGGTCAACGACACGTTCGATGTACTCATGCATGACGGGCAATTGTTCACAAGCAACCCCAAACGTCAACCTAACGCGCGTGGCTTAGTGGTCGTGGCCGCAGTCTTTGCCGTGTTCGTGGGAGTGGGTGTGTTCCTCCTCCGGCTTGGGGTCGATCTCGGTGACTTTGGCTTTTTCCTCGAGTAAATCGATGACTTTGCCGTTCATTATTTCTTCCTGGACTTGGTAGAGAGTGCCGTTGTCCTTGAGTTGCTGGGCCAACTTCTGTGGCTTGACTTTTTGCTGTGCCGCGATGGCGGCGATTTGCCGGCTGAGTTCTTGGTCGGTGACCTTGATACCTTCCTTTTCGGCGATGCGTGAAAGGATATAGTTGGCCCGGACGCGCACTTCGGCGTCAGCCTTGGCGTTGGCGTAAATACGGTCTTTGTTTTCCTCGATGATATCCTTGCCGACGCCGCGCTGATGGTTTTGCTGGACGATGTTGTGCACGGCGGCACGGGTGGCCTCGTTGACGATCGTCTCGGGAAGGTCGCAGTTTACGGCGCTAAGCAGCTTGTCCACACATTGGTTGCGAATCGATTTTTTCAACGAATACTCCAGCTCGTTTTTAAGGTCGTTTTCCACGCCTTCTCGGAGTTTTTCCATGCTCTCTGCTCCGAATCCCTTTGCGAATGCGTCGTCAAGCTCTGGCAGGAATTTTTCTTTCACTTGCACTATTTCGATCTCGTACTTTGCTTCTTTACCGATGAGTTCCTCGTAGATGAAATCGTCAGGGATGGTGACGGTGACTGTTTTTTTGTCATCCTTGCCAGAGCCGATGAGGGCCTCGACGATGCCGGGGATCAGCGGGGTTTGTTTTGTGTGCAGCCAGAAGTTTTTCTGCTCGGTCAGGCCACGGGCGACCTTGACGAGATCGGTGATTGGCTTATCGTCGATGGTGCCGGTGAAGTTGACCACGATAAAATCGTCCTCGCCGGCGGAGCGATCGACGTCCGCGTAGCTGACCCGCTGCTCGCGCAAAGTGTCCAGCGCTTTGGCGACGTCCGAATCGGAAACGGTGCGGCGCTCCTTCTCGACCTCGATGCCGTTGTAATCCGGCAACTCGAAGGAGGGGGTGACCTCGAGTGTGGCGAGGTATTGGAAAGGTTTGCCGTGGCCGAACTGAAGATCCTCGACTTCTGGCATGATCACCGGGCGAAGATCGTTCTCTTTGAGCGCCTTGGAGTAACTGTCGGACATGAGGGTGCGCTTGGCTTCCTCGCCGATCTTGTCGCCGTAGGAGCGCATGACGTTGGCCAACGGCGCTTTGCCGGGCCGGAATCCTGGCAGGTTGGCGTGCCGCCGGAAGTCCTTGGCCACGGCGTCAAATTTGGCATTGACGGTCTCGGCGTCGATCTCGATGCGGAGCTGTTTCTTGCACGGGGACAGGTCTGTAATGGTTACTTCCACAGGAATCTTTCGTTAAAAGTTGGGGGTTCAGGCCGCCGGGAATCGGCTGAGCCAGAGCGGCGGGAGATTAGGTTTGCCCCTAGGCGACGTCAAGCCTGTCCCTTACCCAAGCGGCCTCGACATTGCCCAAGCGCATCCCGATACTCGCCGCCCATGAATAGCCCATCGACTGCTCTCACCCGCAGAAATTTCATCGGAACGGCTGCCACATTTGGTGCCGTGGCAGGTGCCTCCGGCCTCCCGCGCTTTGCCAACGCCGCAGCGCCATCAGCCAAGCGCATCAAGCTTGGCATCTCGTCCTACTCGTACTGGCATTTCCGCGACCCGAAAGTGTCCATCGAGACAGTGATCGACAAGACGGCCCGGCTTGGCGTCGAGGGGGTGGACATTCTCCACCGGCAGATGGACTCGGAGGACAACGGCTATTTGCAAAAGCTTAAACGACATGCGTTCACCAATGGCGTCGACTTGATCTGCCTGTCGATCCATCAGGACTTCGTCGATCCCGATCCCGCCGTGCGCGATAAACACATCGAGCACACGAAGAAGTGCATCGACTTGGCTTACCGCATGGGCATCCCGTGCATCCGACTCAACTCCGGCCGTTGGGGCACAGTGAAGTCGTTCGACAAGCTGATGGAGCTGCGCGGCAAGGAGCCGTTGCTGCCGGGCCACACGCTGGACGAGGGATTCAAGTGGTGCATCGACTCGATCGAGAAATGCCTACCCAAGGCCGCCGAGTGCGGCGTGATGCTTGCGCTGGAAAACCACTGGGGCCTCACCCGTTCGCCGGAGGGTCTGCTGCGCATCGTCAACGCCATCGATTCGCCGTGGCTGGGGTTGTTGATGGATACCGGCAACTTTCTCGAGAATCCGTACACCAAGCTGGAGAAGATCGCGCCCAAGGCGGATTTTGTGCAGGCCAAGACGTACTACGGTGGCGGCGAGTGGTACACACTGGATCTCGATTACGAGCGAGTGGGGAAAATTTTGCAAAACGTGAACTACACCGGCTATGTATCGCTGGAGTTTGAGGGCAAAGCCTCGGCCGACGAAGGTGTCGCCAAGAGCATCGAGCTGTTTCGGCGAGTGTTTAGTTGAGCGTCATGGGGATGGTTTTCCAGGTTTACTCCCGGGGCGGTGGCTGGTAATAATCCCGCCCTGTTTGAATGTTTCGATGGCCCGGGCGTCTGTCTCCAGCGAACAAAAAAAAATTTAATATGATGAACCTCAAAATCCATACCACTAAAATTAAACAACTTGGCTTGGCGATCGCGCTTGGCCTCGGCGCCACGACCACCGGCAATGCGCTGGAGTTGAACAAGGGCGACCACGTTGTCTTTATCGGCAACGCGCTCGCTGAGCGCATGCAGCATCACGGCTGGCTTGAGAGCTATGTCCAGGCCGCCATGCCGGAGAAGGAACTGGTGTTCCGCAACCACGGCTTTGGCGGCGACAAGGTGAACAACCGGCCGCGCAACAGCGGGTTCCCGAGTGCCGACGCGTACCTCGAGATTTCCAAGGCGGACGTGATCTTCGCGTTCTGGGGCTACAACGAGTCGTTCGACGACAGCCCAGATGCCTACCGGGCCGATCTAGCCAAGTGGCTCGATGAAACCAACGGCAAAAAGTACAACGGCGAGAGCGCCCCGCGCATCGTGCTTTTCTCGCCGATCGCCCACGAGAACCTTGGCCAAGCCAACCTCCCAGACGGCTCAGCCAACAACGAGCGCTTGGCCAAGTACACCGAGGCCACTCGTCAGGTTGCCAACGAAAAGGGCGTTGAGTTCGTCGATTTATTCAGCCAGTCGCAGAAACTTTATTCTAGGAGTAAAACACCGTTGACGATCAACGGCATTCACTTGAAGAGCGGAGGCAACAAGCAACTCGCGCGCGGTATCAATAAAAGCCTGTTCGGCAAACTGCCTCGAGCGAGGAATCGCAAATTGTCTAAGATCAACGCCGCCGTGCTGGACAAGAACTGGCACTGGTACAACCGCTACCGCGCCACGGACGGTAACGACGTCTGGGGCGGCCGCTCCGGCTTGGCCTTCTACGACAAGCAAACCAACCGCGAGGTGTTGCAGCAGGAATTAAAGATGATAGACGTGATGACGGCCAATCGCGACAAGGTCATCCATGCCGCCGCCAACGGCAAAGCCATCAAGGCTGGCGACAGCAATGTGCCGGCACCGGTGAAGGTCATTTCCAACGTGGGAGGCGGCTCGCCAAGCAGCAATGCCGGCAAGGAAGGCTCCGTTAAATACCTGAAGCCGGAGGAGACCTTGGCCAAGCTCAAGCTCGCGCCGAAGATGAAGGCCAATGTCTTCGCCTCGGAAGAGATGTTCGACAACATGATCAACCCGGTGCAGATGGGCGTCGATACGAAGGGGCGCCTCTGGGCCGCTGTCTGGCCGACTTATCCAAAGTGGGAGCCGCTAAAGCAAACCAACGACGCGCTCGTCATTTTGCCGGACGAAAACCGCGACGGCGTTGCCGATAAAATGATAACGTTTGCCAAGGTGCAAAACCCGACTGGCTTCGAGTTTTGGAACGGCGGCGTCATCGTCGCCAGCGCGCCGGATCTGATTTACCTCAAAGACACCGACGGCGACGACGTGGCCGACATAAGGGAGCGCTTGCTCCACGGGCTCGATTCTGCAGACACGCATCATGCCGCGAACAACCTCGTTTATGGGCCGGGCGGTTACATTTATTACCAGCGTGGCGTGTTCCACGTCAGCAATGTAGAGACCCCTTGGAGCGGGCCGCGCAAAGACACGGCTTCGGCGATGTATCGATTTAACCCGCGCACGTTCAAGTTCTCGCATCACGCCAACAACAGCCCGAACCCGCACGGCATCAGCTTCGACTACTGGGGCTACCACTACGCCACCGACGGCACAGGCGGCCGCGCCTACCAAGTTCGCCCCAACGGCAAGGGCGGCTTCAAGATGCAGACTCTGTTAAAGAAAACCGTTCGCCCGGTCTGCTCGAGCGGCATCCTCTCCAGCGACCATTTCCCCGAGGAAAACAACGGGAACTTTCTTATTTTAAACGCTATCGGATTCCTTGGCATCAAGCAGTACACGATGGAATACGATGACGAGGGCGATGTCTGGGGCAGCGAGACGCACGACTTGCTCGTCTCCGAAGATCGCAACCTGCGCCCGACCGACTTCGAGATTGGCGACGATGGTGCGTTGTATGTTTCTGACTGGCAGAATGTCATCGTCGGCCACATGCAGCACAACGTCCGCGACCCGAACCGCAACAAGACGCACGGCCGCATTTACCGCGTGACCTACGAGGGCCGCGAACTTTCCAAGCATACGAACGTGGACGGCCAGTCGATCGGGGACTTACTCGACCTGCTCAAGCACCCAATAAACGGCATCCGACAGCGCGCCCGCGTGGAGTTGTCCGAGCACCCGAGCGGCAAGGTGATAGAAGCCACGGACAAGTGGATCGCGCAGCTCGACCCAAAAGCCAAGGATGACGCCCATCATTTCCTGGAGGCTCTTTGGATTTACCAGCGCAACGACACGAAGAACGAAGCGTTGCTGCAGCAGGTACTCAACTCGCCCGTGGAGCACGCCCGCATCTCGGCCAAGACCGTGAAACAGTTTTGGGACAATAATCTATAAGCCAAGCAGATGGTAATTTCGTTGAGGAACCCCATCATACTTCTGGCGGCGCTCGCTTGGCCAAGCGCCGGCGGCGCGGCGGAACTCGTTACGCCGGGGGCCGAGCCGGTCAAACTTGGAGGAGGTTTCAAGTTTACCGAAGGACCAGCCGTGGCGGACAACGGCGACGTGTATTTCAGCGACATCCCTAACAATCGCATCCACAAATGGTCGGTCGCCGACCGAAAACTCTCGACGTTTGCAGAGGAAACCAACGGGGCAAACGGCCTGTTTTTTGCCGAGGATGGTAACCTCTACGCCTGTCAGGGCTTGGCCAAGCGCGTGGCCGCCTACACGGCCGACGGCACCGATTCCAGCTCGTTGGCCAAGCGCTACGACGGCAAAAAATTCAACAAGCCGAACGACCTCTGGATCGACGGCAAAGGGGGTGTTTATTTTTCTGATCCCAACTACGGCAACCCGGAGCACACGCAGGACGGTGAGCACGTTTACTACATCCCCCCCAGCGGCGAGGTGATCCGCGTGGCCGACGGCTTCAAGCGGCCGAACGGCCTCGTCGGCACGCCGGACGATTCGACACTTTACATCGCCGACATCGGAGACAAAAAAATCTATCGCTACGCTATCCAGTCCGACGGCACGCTGAAGGACCGTGAATTGTTCTGTGAGAGTGGTTCGGATGGCATGACACTCGACGAAAATGGCAACGTGTACCTCACCTCTGGTAGCGTAAAAGTGTTTAGCCCGGAAGGGGATCAGGTTGCAGACCTTAAATTTCCGGAGA
>JABGZB010000184.1 GCA_018674955.1 Verrucomicrobiota bacterium
GCCCTCGCCGGCGAACCGCTCCCTGGCGATCTCGCCAACTACGCGCCCGGCCACAACGAAAACAACCTGCTCATCGTTAACATCGAGAGCGTGCCGGCCGTCGAAAACCTCGATCGCATCCTCGACGTGCCAGGCATCGACTCGGTGCTAATCGGGCCTCACGACTTGTCGTGCAACCTTGGCAAGCCGGAGCAATACGACGATCCCATGTTTCTCAAAACCGCCGAAACGATTTTTGCCAAGGCGCGAGCCAAGGGCATCGGCGCCGGCATTCACGCGTGGGGCGACACCGCCAGCCAGGCGCGCTTCGTCAATATGGGCGCCAACTTGCTCATCCACAAAGCTGACATCACTTTTTTCAAAAATGGCATCCGCGACGAACTGGCGGAAATCCGTGAGAAACTTGGTTTGCAGCCAGGCGACACCGCGACCGGCGAAGTGAACATTTGATCACCGAATGAACCGAAACCGACTGTTGGCCGGCTTGGCCGGTGGCGCATCTACGGCATCCATCTTCCCGACGACGTGCTGAAAAAAACCTACTACAAAAACGCCGCCAAATTATTGGGACTGGATTAGTGAACGCAGACCCCAGCGCTTGATCCCTACCCTTAGCTCACCCGCGTGCCGACTTTGCCACCGAGGATGATTTTGCGGAAGTTGTGTTTTTTGAAGAGGTCGAAGACGATGATCGGCATGCCGTTGTCCATGCACAGCGAGAACGCCGTTGAGTCCATTATCTTGAGCCGTTTCTGCAACGCGTCGAGGTAGCTGATTGTTGCGAAGCGCTTGGCTTTCGGGTTTTTCATCGGGTCGCTGTCGTAGATGCCATCGACTTTTGTGGCCTTCAAAATCACCTCTGCGCCGATTTCGTTGGCGCGCAGCGCGGCCGCCGTGTCGGTGGAGCAGTACGGGTTCCCGGTGCCGCCGCCGAAGATCACCACGCGGCCCTTCTCCAAGTGACGGACTGCTCGGCGGCGGATGAACGGCTCGGCGACCTGCGACATGCTGATGGCCGACTGCACGCGGGTCGGCACGCCCTGTTTCTCGAGCGCGTCCTGCAATGCCATCGAGTTGATCACCGTGGCGAGCATGCCCATGTAGTCGCCGGTCGCCCGCTCGATGCCTTTCTCGCTTCCCTGCAAGCCGCGAAAAATATTACCGCCGCCGACCACGACCCCAATCTGCACGCCGAGCCGCGCCACCTCGCGCACTTGAGCCGCCACGTCGTGAACCGATTCCGGGCAGATGCCGCCGGTTTTACCGCCCAACACCTCGCCGCTGATCTTGAGCAGCACGCGGCGGAACTTTGGTTTTTGCCGGGTGGATTTCGCAGTCGCCTTCTTTTTTGCTGGCATGATTTTTGTGAGCGTCCGGCCGCCAAACTTGGTGCGCCCAAACTGGGTGTGGTGTGTAACAGGCCACCCCGCCCGGCGTCAATGCGGACCTGTCTTTTTGGCGCGATTCCCGACTCTGCTCGACTCCCGGCGGCCGCGCCGGTTTAATGGGCGGGTGCCGTTGGACAAACTCACCATCATCGGGGCCGGTCTGCTCGGTGGCTCGATTGGCTTGGCGTCGCGGGCGCGCGGGTTGGCCAAGCGTGTCTCCGCGCTGGTGCGCCGTCCCGAGAGTGTGGCTGAGTGCCAAGCGATTGGCATCGCCGACGAGGTGACGCTCGATCCCGCCGAAGCAGTCGCCGATGCCGATTTGATCGTGCTGTGCACGCCGATCTCCGGTATGGCCGGTTTGGCCAAGCGCACGCTGCCCGATCTCAAGCCGGGCGCGGTGATCACCGACGCCGGCAGCACGAAACAGCAACTCGTCGCCGAGTTGACGCCGCTTTGCGCCGGGGCTGGCGCGTGCTTCGTCGGCAGCCACCCGATGGCCGGCAGCGACCAAACCGGGCCAAGCGCCGCACAGGCGAACTTGTTCGACGGCACCGTCTGCGTGATCACGCCTACCAGTAACACCGACGCCAGCGCGCTCACCACGGTGAACGATTTCTGGGCCGGCCTCGGCTCACGGCCGGTTATCATGCCGGCTGACACGCACGACCGGCTCGTCGCCCGCTGCAGCCACCTGCCGCACCTACTGGCCTCGGCCCTGGCCGGGCGCGTGCTCGACCGCGCGCACGGCGAGCAGCAGGCGCAGCTTTGCGCGACCGGTTTTCGCGACATGACACGGCTTGCCGCCGGATCGCCGGTGATGTGGCGCGACATCGTTGGCTCGAACCGCGACGACATTCTTGCCGCAATTGACGAGTTCGCCGACGAGCTTGGCCAACTGCGCGGGCTGATCGCCGGCGATTCCCCGGAAGCGATCGAGACCTGGCTGCAACGGGCTAAGGTTGCGCGAGACAACTGGGATAATTCCGCCAACGCCGACTGACCATGCCGTTACCCGACCTCATCGAGATCGTCCCACTGAGCGCCGCGCCCGAGGTGGAGATCACCGTGCCCGGCTCGAAGAGCATCACGAACCGCGCGCTCATACTCGCCGCCTTGGCCAAGGGCGACGTGACGCTTGAGGGCGCGTTGTGGAGCGAGGACACGCAGGTCATGGTCGAGGCGTTGCGGCGGCTTGGCTACGCGATCGGCGTTCGGCCCGACGCCGGCGAACCGGGCAACCGTACGCTCGTTGTCACCGGGCTTGGCCAAGCGATCCCGGCTGGCGGCACGGCGGAGCAGCCGCTCGAGTTGTTTGTCGGCAACGCCGGCACAGCGGCGCGGTTTCTCACGGCGTTCCTCTGCCTTGGCCAAGGCGTCTATCGGCTCGCCGGTGTGCCGCGCATGCACGAGCGACCACAGGCCGCGTTGCTACTCGCGCTGCAGGGACTCGGCTACCGCATCGACTCGGAGGGCGACAAATTGCCAGTGACGATTCACGGCAGCGGGCCAAGCGCCGGGAGTTGCCGCGTGGACATCGAGGAGAGTTCACAGTTTGCCTCGGCGCTGCTGTTATGCGCTGGGCTTGGTCAATGGCAAATCGGCATCGACGGCGAGAGCGGCGCGGAGTCGCCGTACGTTGCGATGACCACCGGCTTGATTGGAGCGTTCCCGAGCGGCGGCGGCCGGTTGGCCATCGAGCCGGACGCCTCGAGCGGCAGTTATTATTGGGCCGGCGGCCACATTTTGTCGGTAGACGGCGGGAAGCCGGTCACCGTGACGCGCTGGCCAAGCAGCGGCTGGCAGATCGATGCGGAGTTCCCGGCCAAGCTGCCACTGCCCGGCGGGCTTTCCCGGCAGAATGACTTGGGCGATAGCATTATGACGGCGATCGCCATCGCGCCGTTGGCCAAGCGGCCGGTGCGGTTCACCGACTTGGGCCGGCTGCGCGTGCAGGAATGCGAGCGCGTCGAGGCGCTGCGCACGGGATTGGCCAAATGCGGCGCGGCGGTGGTCGAGAGCGGCGACACGCTGGAAATCTCGCCCGCCGAGTTGCGCGGCGCTACGATCGAGACGCACGACGATCATCGTATCGCGATGTGTTTTGCGACTCTGGGATTGAAAGTGCCGGGCATCCGCATCAAGAATCCCTCCTGCGTTCGCAAGACGTTCCCCACGTTTTTCCAAAAGCTCGCTGCGCCAACTCCTGGGGGGTTGGGGGCAACGCTGCTGGACGGACAGGGCATCCCGCTGGAACCGGACCAGTTGGCGGCGGAGTGATAGCAACCAAATTTATTCATGCGAGAACCAATCGTGATCGCGCTGGACGGAACCAGCGCCAGTGGAAAAAGCACCAACGCCAAACTCGTCGCCAAGGCGCTGGGCTACCTCTACGTCGACACCGGCGCCATGTACCGAAGCCTCGCGTGGCATTGCCTCGAGAAACGCGTGGCGCTCGACAACGAGAAGGCGATCGCGTCGCTGTGCCGCCGCTGGAAGGCCGCGCTGCGAAATGACGATGGGCACATTCGCCTGTACGTCGACGGCTACTTCCCGGAGAAAGAAATTCGCACCTCCGAGACGAGCGCCGCCGTGCCAACCGTCGCCGCCGTGCCGGGGGTGCGCAAGTGGATGAAGATCAAGCAGCGCGACTGCGCCCAGTTTGGCAACCTCGTGATGGAGGGCCGCGACATCGGCTCGAACATTTTTCCCGAGACGGACTTCAAGTACTATCTCAACGCCTCGCTGGATGAGAGGGCCAAGCGCCGGGCCGCCGATGGCGTGGACGAAAACCTAGCCGAGAGGGACAAGCGCGACAGCCAGCGCGCCGCCGCGCCGTTGATGATAGCGCTCGGCGCGCGTGTCATAGACAACTCGGCGATGACAGCCGAGGAGACTAGCACATTGATCATCAACGAGATGCGCGAACGGCTGGAGGCGGCTGGGTGACTCCGCTTTACTTCGCTGCATGGACTGCCGCCCGGGGCATTTTTCGAAACCTGTTTCGATGCCGTGTGTACCATCCCGAGCGCATGCCACTCAGCGGCCCGGTGATCATTGCCGCCAACCACGAAAGCTACCTCGACCCGCCGTTTGTCGGGAGCAGTTTTAACCGTCCCATCAATTATCTCGCTCGGGAGAACCTTTTTTCAAACTGGCTTTCCGGCCCGTTCCTGAGCGCCCTCAACGCCGTGCCGGTGGATCGCGGCGGTGGCGGTGCCAAGGGCCTGAAAATCATCCTCGAGCGGCTGATGGACAACAACGCCATCATCATCTTCCCCGAAGGCACGCGGACGAGTGACGGCAAAATGAAATCCGCGCAAGCCGGCATCGGCCTCACCATCATTAAATCCCGGGCACCCGTTGTCCCGGTGCGACTCTGGACCTACAACACCTACGGCCGGCATCGTCGCATACCCAGACTGGCGCCGATCGCGGTGAAGTTTGGCCACCCAATCCACTTTCATTCGCTGCGCGAAAAAGCCGCGACCTGTCCGCGACCGGAGTTGCGCAACCTTTACCAGCAGGCCACCGACGAGACCATGACCGCGATAGCTACAATGCGCCCGGTCATGGATCGGGCATGACGCACCTGGCCAAGCGGTTCACTTGATGCCGGCCAAGCGGGCCTTCCAGATGTCAAATAGCTTAACCGTGGCAAACACGTCGCGCAGGCAGTACTCGGCGATCTCCCCATAGCGCTGCTCCTCCATCAACTGGTTCACATCCATGCCGGTGACGCCGTGCGACTTGGGCGAATCGACCCCAAATATCCTGCAGTAAAAATCGAGGTTGAACCGGCGCGCCGCGCCGCTCCGCCCACTGACATTGTAGAACGTCAACTGCTCTGCTAGGTCACAGTGCGGCTCGGTGGCGAAGCGGTAGCCGAGCCAGTTTTTCCTCGTGATCGGCACGTCGAGTTGCGCCGAGCGAAGATAGAGGAAGGGAACATCAAACTGCCGGCCGTTGAACGTTACCACCTTGTCGTAATGACTGGCCACCGCCCAGAATTGGTTCAGCAGCTCCACCTCGTCCATCACCGGCACGAACTCTACCCCGATCACATCGCGGGTGTTTGACTCGAAATCGTCGGCAATGAAGATCACCTGGCCACGCAGCGTCTCGGCGTTGATCATCGCAATGCAAACCACCTGCGCAGTGAACGGCCACAGGTTCATCATCCGAATGAGTTCCTCCCGTTTGGCCTCCTGCTCCTCCCCGGAGGGCAGGTTGTTGGCGGGACGCATCAAGTATTCCTGAGAGGATTCGTCGAACGAATCGAGCGGAACAGCGGAAGTCTCGATGTCAAAAACCAGAGTTGCCATGGGAGGAATGATGCCAAAACTGGCCCTAAAAAAGAAGGATGGAGGTTCCGCGCGGGGCAGAACCTCCAAACCGAATTCTAACCATCAATGGTTATTTCTTAGCTTTGCGTTTTGCCTTTTTCTTGGCTTTGCTCTTGGGTGCTGCCTTCTTCTTCACAGCTTTCTTCTTGGGCGCTGCTTTCTTCTTGGCTGCCTTCTTCTTCACAGCTTTCTTCTTGGGTGCTGCTTTCTTCTTGGCTGCCTTCTTCTTCA
>JABGZB010000185.1 GCA_018674955.1 Verrucomicrobiota bacterium
CCGCGTTGCGAGAGCGCGCCAGTCTGCTCGATTCGGTCAGCGAAGAAATCACCCGCCTTCAGCACGAACTCGGCCCCGCCGATCGCGCAAAACTCGAAGAATACCTCACCGCCGTGCGCGAAGTGGAACGCCGCATTCAAATGGCCGAGTCCGACGGCGCGAAGAACCAACTCCCCGACCTCGATCGCCCCCTGGGCGTTCCGGCCTCCTACGCCGACCACGTGCGACTGATGTTCGACCTGCAGGTTCTCGCGCTCCAGGGCGACGTGACCCGCGTCATCACTTTTCAGCTCGCCCGGGAAACCAGCAATCGCACCTACCCGGAGATCGGCGTGCCCGATCCGCATCATCCCCTTTCCCATCACGGTAACAACGCCGAAAAAGTCGCACGGATGGCGAAGATCAACTCATTTCACGTCTCGCTCTTTGCCGAGTTTGTCCAGAAACTCAAAAAGACGACGGACGGAAACGGCTCCTTGCTCGATCACTCGCTCTATCTCTACGGCTCCGGCATGGGCAATCCAAACGTCCACGATCACACCAACCTGCCGACCATCGTCGCTGGCGGCGGCGCTGGCAAGATGAGAGGCGGCCGTCACATCCAATACGACAAACCCACGCCGCTGGCCAACCTGCACCTTTCGCTGCTCAACAAAGTGGGCGTCCCAGTGGAATCCTTCGCCGACAGCACCGGGACCGTCGACGAACTGTTTGAACCGCTATCCATCTAGAGAGCGTGGAATATCCGAACGAAGACAAAAACACGGTGGAGCGAGAGTCCTCGCGAGTCCATATCGAATCCCTGAAAGGGCGCTAGAACCAACCCTCCATGAAGCGTTTATCAAAGATCGCGACCCTCCTGATCACGCTGACCATGTTCCATGTTGCATCAGCGGATTCACCCTTGGCGGACGCTGTCGAGAAGAAGAACCATGCGGCCGTTCGCAAGCTGCTCGAGAAGAACATAGACGTCAACGCGTCTCAAACCGACGGCATGACGGCGTTGCACTGGGCCGCTTACCAGGACGATCTCGCCACGGCGAAACTCCTACTGAATGCGAGCGCGAACGTAAAAGCGAAAAATCGTTATGGCGTGACCTCCCTTTCTCTGGCCTGCATCAACGGAAACGGGAACATGGTCGAATTGTTCCTCAAGGCTGGAGCCGATCCCAACACAAGTCTTCACGAAGGCGAGCCTGCTCTCATGACCGCGGCAAGAACCGGCAAGCCCGGGGCGGTGAAGGCGCTATTGAGCCACGGAGCCAAAGTGAACGAAAAAGGTAGAAAAAGTCAGACCGCCTTGATGTGGGCCGCGGCCGACGGCCACCTTGAGGCTGTCAATCTGCTACTCAAGGCAGGGGCGGACATTCGCGCGACACTGGACTCCGGTTTCACACCGCTGTTCTTCGCCGTCCGGGAAGGAAGAACGGAGGTCGTGCATGCCTTGCTGAATGCTGGAATAGACGTCAACGAGCCCGTGAGTCGAGAAAAGAACCGGAAGTTGAAGAGCGGAACGACACCGCTAACCCTAGCCGTCGAGAACGGCCATTTCGAACTGGCGACGACACTGCTCGAAGCCGGAGCCGATCCCAACGACATGCGCGCCGGATACACCTCGCTGCACATGCTCTCCTGGGTGCGCAAGCCAGATGGCGGCGACGGCGACGACGACCTCGCTCCTCCGACCGGTTCAGGAATCATGAGCAGCGCACAATTCGCCAAACAACTGGTGGACCATGGCGCCAGGGTGAACACCCGGCTCAAAGGGGGCAAGCTTCACTGGAAAGGGGCAACGCCGTTCTTCCTGGCTTCCAAGACCGCGGACGCTCCGCTCATGCGCGTGTTGCTCGAACTGGGAGCCGATCCACTGATCCACAACGCGGAAAACAGTACTCCCCTGATGGTGGCAACTGGGATCGGCCAAACAATGGAGGCGGCCTCCGCCGGGACCGAGACTGAAATCCTTGAAGCCGCACAAATGCTGCTCGATTTGGGCGTCGATATCGACGGCGTGAACAACAGCGGCGAAACCGCGATGCACGGAGCCGCCTACAAGAACCTTCCTAAAGTGGTGCTGTTCCTCGATGACAACAACGCCAAGATCGAAGTCTGGAACCGTCGAAACAAGAAGGGATCGACGCCCTATCTGATCGCGGCAGGCTACCGGCCTGGAAACTTCAAACCTTCCTACGAGACGATGGCGGCGATCAAAAAAGTGATGACCGCTCACGGAGAGAAGCCGACCGCTAAGCCGCCGAAGCGTGTCGATCCCTACGCTGCCAAAACCCGTAAAAAGCAAACAGCCCCGAAGGAAGAATCCCGCGAGCGAGTAGACTTGTTCAACGGCAAAAATCTCGCGGGCTGGGAGATTCAGAACAACGGCCGCTTTTCCGTGAAAAACGGCCGACTAAGAGTTGATCGCGGAACCGGATGGTTGCGTTCCATCGACATCTACGCTGATTTCACACTCAAACTGCAATTCCGATTTCTGGAAGCCAATGCGAACAGCGGAATTTTCGTGCGCACCGGAGCAACGAGTAAGAAAGACAAAAACGGCTGGCCCAACAATGGCTACCAGGTCCAATGCATGGATACGATTACTGGAAAAGTTCCATTGGCCACCATGATTCCCTATGGAGCGCCGCCATTTGAGCATGAGTCAGATCTGGACGCCTTGGAAAAGGCCTACAAACCCGTGGGCGAATGGCAGTCTTACGAGGTTACCGCCAAGGGCGAAACCTTGAGGGTAAAGCTCAACGGAATGCTGATTACAACCGCGACCAGCATCAAGAATCTCGACGGGCATATCGGAATACAGGCCGAAAACGGGCTCCTGGAATTCCGGGAGATTGAATTGTTCCGATAGCGCACGCCGAATTCCAACAGCCAGTGAGGCGAGATTACCCACCACCAAAAAAACAAGACAAGGCCTGGCCATCGGTTGGCCAAGTGCAGACGATCTTGCGTTGGTGGAGTTGTGAAAGTGATCAACAGTAAACAAAGTAGATCGGCGATTCTTGCTGCAGCGACTTGGTTTTGTTTGGCCAAAGCTGTAGCCGTCGTGGAGCATCCGGGACAAGCCCTGATTGAGAATTACTGTCTCGATTGCCACGATTCCGATTCGCAAAAAGGGGAAGTTGATCTTGAAGCCGCACTGGGGGCCAAGCCGTTGGTCAAGAATATGGATTTGTGGAGAACGGTCATCTCTAGGATCGAGAACGGCGATATGCCGCCCAAGAAAAAACCGCAACCCAAGCCGGAGGAGAAGGAGCGGTTGCTGAATTGGCTCGACTCGGAAATTAACCATTTTGACTACAGCCAGGTTGACAATCCTGGCTATGAGCCGGTTCGTCGACTGACGCATATCGAGTTCAGCAACACGCTGCGCGACCTGCTGGGTTTGGACCTGAACTTGGTTGCTGATTTCCCAATCGATCTCAGTGGGACAAGCGGGTTCGAGAACAGCGCGAACACCCTCTTTTTGCAGCCAATTTTGATGGAACGCTATCTTAGCGCGGTTGACAAGGCGGTTGAAGCGGCGGTACCGCTGGATAGCAAACCAAGCGCGGACTCGCCCGTTTTTGTCGCTTGGCCAAGCGGGAAGATTACTGAAAGAGAGGCAGCGCGGAAAATTGTCGACCGCTTTATGCTTCGTGCGTTTCGGCGGCCGCCGACCGAAGATGAGGCGAGAGAACTTCACGGGGTTTATGCCCGTTCGCGAAAGGCGGGCGAAAGCTTTGAGATGGCAATCCGCCGAGCACTTGGGGCCGCCTTGGTTTCACCCGCGTTCCTGCTGAAGTCGGAAATTGCCCAGGACACAGATGAGTCGTATCAGCTCAGCGACTACGAGCTGGCCTGTCGGCTGTCATACTATCTTTGGGCGAGCATGCCCGATGACGAACTGTTCCAACTCGCCGCCGAGAAGCGCTTGGCCAAGCCGGGGGTGCTCGCCGAGCAGGTCACTCGCATGCTTGCCGATCCCAAGGCGGGAACATTGGGTAGCGTATTCGCAGCGCAGTGGCTTGGCTTTGACGCGTTGGGCGTGCGTGTGCGGCTAGACCCCATTGACAATCCTTGGTGTACCGACACGCTGATGGCAGCGATGAAAAAGGAGTCGGCGATGGTTTTTACAGCGCTCGTTCGGGAGAATCGTCCGCTGAAAGACCTGATCGATTCGAAGAATACTTTTGTGAACGAGGAGTTGGCCAAGTTTTACAAATTGAAAGGCGTCGAAGGGATGGCAATGCGTCGGGTGTCGCACACGGACAAATGGCGCTACGGTCTCTTTGGCCAAGCATCGGTTTTGGCGGTGACCTCATCGCCACATAGCACGAGTCCAATTCGCCGTGGGGAGTGGATTTTGAGTTCGCTACTCGGCACGCCGCCGCCGCCGCCGCCGCCCGATGTCGGTGAACTGGATGAGGAAATTGAGGAAAACCGCAAACTCTCCTTCCGCCAAAAACTTGAGATGCACAGCAAGGATCCACGCTGCAACTCCTGCCATCGTGAGATGGATCCGCTTGGTTTTTCTTTGGAGAACTACGACTGGTTTGGTCGGTGGCGAACCAAGAGCCGCGGCCGCACGATCGATGCCAAGGGCAAACTGCCCAGTGGCACGGAATTCGAGGGGCCGGTTGGTTTGCGCGAGGTGATCCTTGCTGAGAAGTTGGACGACTTGGCTCGTCAGGTGATCCGTAAAATGCTTTCCTACGGGCTTGGCAGGCAACTTGAGTATTACGATGAGCCTGCAGTGCGTAAAATCCTAGCGACGTTCAAAAAGGACGGTTACCGGATGCAAACACTGGTGCGCGAGGTGGTCAAAAGTTACCCGTTTCAGTTCCGTAAAAACCGGGTCGAACCGGATACCGAATCGAAGGAAGTAGTGAATAATGGCTAAATCTTGGCAAATCTCACGAAGAACCGTGCTTCGTACAGTGGGTGCAGCCGTGGCTCTGCCGTGGCTTGAAGCGATGCAGCCGCTGTCGGCGTTGGCAGTGACGCCCAAGCGGCCGAAGCTGCGTGTCGGTTATCTTTATTTCCCCAATGGCGTGGCCAAGGGAGGCTGGGAGCCGGAGAAGGTTGGGGGCGATGGCGAGCTTCTGAAACTGAACAAGTGGATGAAGGACCTCGAGCCATTCAAGGAAGACATTTTGGTTGCTCGAAATATTTGGACGCCACGCGGCAATGGTCACGGAGCCGGTACGGCGACTTGGCTGACCGGGGGGTCGTATAGCGGTTCGCGCGTGAGTGCCGGAGGCGCGTCGGTCGACCAGATCATCGCGCGTCAGGTTGGTAAAGACACGATGTTGCCGTCGCTCGATATGTCAATGAAGGGCGAGGGCTATTTCTCCAACAGCCTGCCGCGCAATACCATTTCGTGGGTGAGCGAAAAACTGCCGGCGACGCGTGATACCAATCCACGGACAATCTATGACCGGATGTTTCGTAAAGCCAGCGACGGTGTCACCGACAAGGGCGTGATTGACTTGGTCAATGGTCAAGCAAGGAGTTTGAAGCGTCGGGTTGGTCGCATAGATCAGCAAAAGATTGATGAGTATTTGGAGTCACTTCGTTCAGTGGAACGCAGGATGGAGTTTGCTGAAAAACAAGCCAACAAATCCGCGCTTGGCCAAGTGAAAGGGGTGGAGTTTAAACGACCCCAGTTGGGCATTCCGGGTAATCACGAGGATTATATGCGTACCATGATGGATTTGATGGTGCTGGGCTTTTGGTCGGGAGCAACGCGTGTGGGTTCGCTGATGCTGGATCACGGGCAGAGCAACCGATACTTCGACTTCATTGATGGTGTTCGGGGTACTTGGCATGCGCTGTCGCACTACCGTGATATCAGCGGCAAGTCCGAGGACGATGACGGCATCAACTCGTGGAAGACCGTTTCTGAAAAGCGCGACATGTACAACGTGATCACCGCCTGGCATAATCGACAGTTCGCCTACATGCTCGGTAAAATGAAGAGTATAGACGAAGGCAATGGCACGCTGCTCGAAAACTCTATGCTCCTTTACGGTTCCAGTCTTGGGGACGGTCATTCTCACGGTGAGGAGAATCTACCAGTGGTGTTTGCAGGTGGCGGCGGTGGCACGATTAAAAATGGTCGATTCCTTAAATACCGAAAAAACTACTCTCTCTCAAAATATCATTTGGCGACGATGCAACGAATGGGTGTTGGAGTGGAGGAGTTTGCCGACGCGGAATCGCCGATGAGCGGCTTGACCAAGGATGTTTAATTTGTTTTTTATATGAAGAAACTGATAGTTCCCGTTTTGGCATCGGTGTTCCTTGCCGGTTGTTCGACCTACCAAAAGAACGCCGATATCCCGATCATCGACACGCACATTCATTTATACGACACCACCCGGCCGCAGGGCCTGCCTTGGCCACCGAAGGACGACGAGGTTTTGCACCGACCGGTACTCACCGAGCATTTCGACAAGGTGTCGGATGAGAACGGTATCAACGCCACGGTTATCGTCGAAGCGAGCAAATGGATTCCTGACAACCAGTGGGTGCTCGACCTGGTGAAGCACGATCCAAATCGTTACATCGGGTTGGTCGGTAGCCTTGAAATTGGCACACCGGATTTCAAAAAGCACCTGACTAAGTTGTCGAAGGATGAGCGTTTTGTTGGCATTCGCATGCGCGAGAGGCCCGGTGGCGATAGTTTCTTTGAAAACGAGGCTGTGTGGAGCGATCTCCAATTGCTGTCTGACAGGAATCAGACGCTCGATGTTTTGATGTTTCAATACAGTCTTGATGACGTTGACATGATCTCGAAGCGTTTGCCCAACTTAAAGATTTTGATAAACCACGTGGCTGGGGCAGACATTGAAGGTGAACCGGCCGATCTGAAATGGATTGCAGCTGTCCAAAAGGTGGCGAAGAATCCAAACGTAAACTGCAAAATATCTGGCTTGTTCCAGCAATCACACCGCCAGCCGTCGCCAAGGAATCTGTCGTTCTACCAGTCGGAACTCGATGTGTTGTGGGAGGCGTTCGGCGAAGACCGTCTGATCTACGGCAGTAACTGGCCGGTGACCATGCGCGGCGGCACCTACGGTGAATACCTCGCGGTTGTGAAGGGGTTCTTTGCGGATAAGAGGCGCGCGGCTCGGGAAAAATTTTTCTTCAAGAACGCCCTGAAATTTTATGGCCTTCCAGCACTAAAATAGTAACTCAGTTCGGCTAAATAAAAAAAAGTTTCTCGAGCTCCTACGCAAACACGGCGGCAAGATGTGTAAGATCGGCGGTGCGGTCTTTTTTTTGGGGTAATTTGCGGCGAAGCAGAGTAGCCTGTCGGCAAATGAGGACGCGATGGACAGGGTGGCTGATTGGTTTGGTGGCGATGGGTTGTGCCGCTGGCTGGGCTGCGGAGCAGGCCAAGCCGGCATCAGAGCTGCCCGAGAAATTCATCCGCATGACGATGAACCCGGAGCGACCACGCATCCCGCAGTCGCTCGACACGTCGATCATCCGGTTCGTGCCGACCGATGAGAAACTGGCCAAGGCCGGCGTGATGGTGGACTTGATCGGCGCCATCCACATCGGCGACAAGGCTTACTTCCAAAAACTCGACAACAGTTTCAAAAAATACGACGCGCTTTTGTACGAGATGGTAGCAGAGAAGGATGAAGCCGGTGGCTCGCCCAAGCGATGGAAGGACAGGGGCAATCCAGAGCCGAGAATCACGGGCGGAACCGACTCGGGGTCAGGCGCGGAAGAGAAAAGTTTTGAGGCGGGCATGACCGTGATCGGCGGCATGCAACTTGGTGCGAAGGACATGCTCGGGCTTTCGTTCCAACTCGACGGGATCGACTACGACGCGCCCAACATGGTGCACGCCGACATGTCGCCGGAGGAGTTCGCCCAGAAAATGAAGGAGCGCGGCGAGTCGTTTTTCACGATGTTCATGCAGTTGTTCATGGAGGGGCTGGCTCAGCAACGGGCAAACAAGCAGGGCGGTGCGAGCGACTTCGCGCTGTTGTTCGCGTTTTTTTCCAGCGACCGGGAACTGGCGCTTAAGCGGGTGATGGCACAGCAGTTCGCCACGACGGACATCCTCGACACGCTGGGTGGCGAGAAGGGTTCGACCATTATCACGGAGCGCAATCTCATTGCGCTGGACGTGCTGCGCGAGCAGTTGGCCAAGGGCAAAAAGCGGATCGGGATTTTTTACGGCGCAGGCCACTTAGGCGACATGAGCCGCCGCCTCGTCAGCGACTTCGGCATGAAGTTCACCGGCGAAAAATGGGTTGAGGCGTGGGATCTGCGCTCCAAGCCGAAGCGGCGATCGCGCAAATAGTCTTTGACAGGTGGGGCGGGGGATGTTGCGATGCGCCGGCATCATTCGAATCATGTTTAAAAAAACTCATTGTCTTGTTTTGTTGGCGGCTGCGTTTTTATGGAGCCCGGTTGTGGGTCTGGATTTTGCGCAGGCTGAGGAGAAAAACCGCGTCTTCGAGATTCGCACCTACTATGCCAACGAGGGCAAACTCGACGCGCTGCTGGCCCGGTTTCGCGACCACACGGTGGCTTTGTTTAAGAAGCACGGCATGACTAACGTCGGCTACTGGGTGCCTGCAGATAACAAGGAGAACAAGCTTGTTTACATGTTGGCCTTCCCCAGCCGCGAGGCGAGGAACAAGGCGTTCAAGGCGTTCGGCGCCGATCCCGACTGGCAAAAGGCGTACAAGGAATCCACCAAGGACGGCCGATTGGTGAAGAAAATTGTGAACGACTTTCTCACCGGCACCGATTTTTCAAAAATCAAGTAGGCTTGGCCACTGTTTTTGAAGAAAACGCGGATGACACCAGTCTGGGTTTTGGGTCTGGAGTGGGACTGTTTCCCGCTTGGCCAAGCGCTTGGCTTGCACTCGACTTTGGGGGTGCGTAGCCTCTCTGTTTTCAAGGGATTACCATGAACAACAAAACGACTTCTGACGGCGAGACGTCCCGCAGGGATTTTCTCAAGACCTCCTCGACCGCAGCCGTGGCCAGTGCCGCCACGCTGAGCCTGATTTCACGTGGCACCGCTTACGGCCAGAACAGCGACACCATCCGCGTGGGGCTGGTCGGTTGCGGTGGGCGCGGCACCGGGGCAGCCAATCAGGCCCTCTCGGCTGATGACAACGTCAAGTTGACCGCAGTGGCTGACGTGTTCCCGGATGCGGTCGATCGCGCCGTGAACGGCCTCAAGAAACGGCATGAGAAAAAAGTGGACGTGCCGCATCAGTTCGTCGGGCTGGATGCGTACCAAAAGCTGATCGACAGCGGGGTGGATTTGGTGGTGCTCGCGACGCCGCCAGGGTTTCGTCCGGTGCACTTCCGCGCCGTGGTCGAGGCGGGCAAGCATTGTTTCATCGAGAAACCGATGGCCACCGATGCGCCGGGCGTGCGCTCCATCATGGAGTCGGTGAAGATATCGAAGCAGAAAAACCTGGCCATCGTCGCCGGTTTTTGCTGGCGCTACGACTACGAGCGCCGCGCCTTTTACGAGCGTATTCTCGGTGGAGAGATAGGCGATATCCAGTCAGTTTATGCCACTTACTTGACCGGACCGGTCAAGCCGATGCGCCCGGATTCCGAACGCAAGCCTGAGTGGAGCGACATCGAGTGGCAGGTGCGCAATTGGTACAACTTCGCATGGCTCGGCGGCGACGGACTGGTCGAGCAGGCGGTGCATAGCGTGGACAAAATCGCGTGGGTAATGAGGGACAAGCCCCCTGTCAGTTGCACGGCCGTTGGTGGTAGAGGCATCCCCAACAACAGCGGCAATATTTTTGATCATATCGAGGTGAACTACTCGTACCCGGAGGGCGTCCGCGCCTTTATGGCCCAGCGCCAGCAGCGCCGGTGCCACAATGAAAACAGCGATTACCTGCTTGGCACAAAGGGTCGCGGAGAAATCGCGCGCAGCATCTTCACCGAGAACGCAAAGGGCCGCTGGAGCTACGACGGCAAGCGCGAGAACATGTACCAGGTCGAGCACAACGAGTTGTTCGAGTCGATCCGCGCCGGCAAGCCGATCAACAACGGTGACCGCATGGCGCTCAGCACGATGATGGCGATCATGGGCCGAACTGCCGCCTACACCGGCAAGGAGATCACCTACGAGCAGATACTCAGCGCGAAGGAGGATCGCTACCCGAAAGACATGAACTGGAAGACAGGCAAGCACACGCCGCCGCCCTTGGCCAAGCCGGGCCTCACGCCTTTTGTTTAAAGCGATGAGCGATCCGACCATCAATCGCCGCGACTTCGGGAAAGCCGGCGGCTTGGCCTTGGCCGCGACTGCGCTGCCGGCGCTTGGTGAGGCGGTTGACGACAAGCCGCGCCTCAAGTCGCGCATTCTCAAGTCGATCAAGTTCGGCATGTTCAATCAGAAAATCTCCATCGCCGAAAAGTTCAAGTTGCTCAAGGAGATTGGCTACGACGGGGTGGAACTCAACAGCCCGGGCGGGGTGGACAAAAAGGAAGCTCGAGCCGCCAGCCGCGAAACCGGTCTCCCGATTCACGGCGTTGTCGATTCGATCCACTGGGGCACCCGGCTCTCCTCGCCGGATGCCAAGACGCGCCGCGATGGGCTCAACGGCCTCAGGACAGCCATCCGAGACGCCCACTTGGTCGACGGTTCGGCGGTGTTGCTGGTGCCGGGCACCGTTCGCAGTGAAGAAAACGAGAATCACCAGCAGGTTTGGGATCGCTCGATCGAGCAGATTCATCTCGCGCTGCCGTTGGCCGCAAAACTGGGCATCCATGTTTTGATCGAGAATGTCTGGAACGGTTTCCTATACGACCCGAAAGGCGACAACAACCAAACCGCTGACCTGTTGGCCAAGTACCTCGACGAGGTCGACAGCCCGTGGGTGGGGAGCTACTTCGACATCGGCAACCACCAGCGCTTCGGCAAGCCGGCCGAGTGGATTCGCACGCTTGGCAAACGGATCGTCAAGCTCGACGTGAAGGATTGGGGCAAGTCGAACGGCTTCTGCAAGATCGGCGACGGTGACGTCGACTGGCCTGACGTGCGCCGTGCGCTTGCGGAGATCGGATTCACCGGCTGGTCCACGGCGGAGGTCGGTGGAGGCAACCGCGACCGGATGAAAGACGTCCACGACCGAATGGACAAATACCTGCTCGGCAAGGTGTAGATTCACACTCTTCGACGTGAACTACAAACCGAAGGGGATGTCGGTGGACGAGTTGGAGGTGGGGTTGCGCTGGCTGTTCGCGCAGACGTACAACGAGGAACAGTTCAACAAGCGCAAGCGCAACTACATGGAGATTGTCAAGGCGTGGCTGTGGCGCGCGCTTGACCTCACGGGCTGACGGCCAGTCGCTCGACCTCCTCTGCGCCGCCGATCATCACGCCGTTTTCCTTGTAACGCTTGAGCAAAAAATGCGTGGCGGTGGAGGTGACGCCCTGGATGGTTGCCAGTTTCTCCGCCACGAACGAGGCGACCTCGTGCAGGCTGTTGCCGTCGATGATGACCAGCACGTCGTAACCGCCGGACATGAGATAGCAGGATTTAACCTCGTTGTACTTGGAGATGCGCTCGGCCAGGCGGTCGAAC
>JABGZB010000186.1 GCA_018674955.1 Verrucomicrobiota bacterium
AACTCGGGATCGTTCTGCGCGCGGAAATATTCGTCCTCGAGCTCCTGCAGCGGGTGCATGAGCGTCTCGGGGACGTAGCGCCCGCCGTATTCGCCAAAGCGCCCGTTGGCGTCCGGCAGGGTTGTTTCGGCAACTGTAGCCACGCCGGGAATGTTCCGCTAAAAGCCGCGCTTGGCCAAGCGGCTTTTTTTGTCAGCCAAGTTGCGTGCCGGCGGGCAGCGGGTTACCGGCGAGGAATTGGGCGGCGCTCAGGCGTTTGGCTCCTTCTTTTTGCAGTCGCGTGATGCGGAGCGCTCCGTCGCCGCAGCCGACGATGATGCCGGCGGCGTCCGCTTGACCAACGCGGCCCGGCTCGAGGCAATCGGCGTCGGCGGGCTCGACCTCGAGCAGCTTTAGCAGTTTGCCGTCGAGACGGGTGAACACGCCGGGCCAAGGGGTGAAGGCGCGCGCCCGGTTCCAAAGCTGTGTTGCCGGTTGCGACCAGTCGATGCGGCCCATGTCGCGTGTGATCTTGGCGGCGTGAGTGGCGAGGGCGTCGTCCTGCGGTTCGGGCGTGATTTCTCCGGCGACGTGGCGGGGGATTAGTTCGAGCAGCAGTTCGGCACCGAGCTTGGCCAATCGGTCGTGCAGTGTCTGCGCGTTGTCGGTCGGCTCGATCGGTGTGGCGGTTTTGCTGAGCATCGTGCCGGTGTCGAGGCCGGCGTCCATCTCCATGATGGTGACGCCGGTTTCGGCTTGGCCGTCGAGGAGGGCGCGCTGGATAGGTGCCGCGCCCCGGTAGGCCGGGAGCAGCGAGCCGTGGACGTTGAGGCAGCCGTGCGGCGGGAGGTCGAGGATGCTTTGCGGCAGAATCTGGCCGTAGGCGACGACGACGATCAGGCTTGGCGCGAGTTGCTCGAGGAACCGGATGTCGCTGCGGAGGCGCTCCGGCTGGTGGACGGAGAGGAGGCGCTTGGCGGCCTCGGTCTTGACCGGCGGTGGGTGGGGAATGAGTTGGCGGCCTTTGGGGCGATCGGGCTGGGTGATGATGCCGACCACCTCGATCCCGGGTGCATCATCGAGAGCGGCTAAGCTGGGGCAGGCGAACTCCGCCGTTCCCATGAAAACAACGCGCAGCGGTTGGGGCACGGCAGTGAAGTGGGGTTACGCCTCCAGTTTAGCCAGAATCTCCAGTGTGTCCCGGAGTACTAGGACGGGAGACTGGGTGGAGTCGATCGTGTGCACGAGTGCGCCACCGTAATAGTCAAGAACCGGGCGGGTCTCAGCCTCGTATACTTCGAGCCGGTTGCGGATGATATCGAGGTTGGCGTCGTCGAGCCGGTTTTGACGCAGGGCGCGGGCCTGTAGTCGATCGACCATTATGTCCAGGTCTTTGCAGAATAGGTTCAGAACGCCGACGATATTGAGGTTGTCATCAAGAAGCTTGGCTTGGGTGACGTTGCGAGGGATGCCGTCTAGTAGCAACGTGTCGGTTTCAGGGTGAAAGATTCCGTTGTGGATGCGGTTCTCGATGTCGTCCCGCCAAAGTTCGATGGTGGGCTCGTCGGGGACAAGGCTCCCCTTGCTGGCATAGTCGAGGAATGTTTGGCCAAGTGGGTTTTGTATTCGGAGGTTGCGAAAGAGATCGCCACTGGAGACGTGTAGGTGGTTCGGTATTTCACCGAGAATCTTCCCCTGTGTGCCCTTACCGGCACCTGGCGAGCCAAACAATAGTATCGTGCGTAGTTTCATCAGGAAAACGGGACTGCCGAGCGATGTGTTTGGGTTGGGTGGCTATTTCGGCCGCAACTCAACCGTGCCCATTTCGCTGAAGGAGATTTTCTGCTCCTTGCTGTTGAGCAACTCCATGTGAATATCCGTCCCCGAGATGCGCTTGATGCGTTGGCCGACGTATTCGCGCTTGCCAGTCTTGATGGCTAGGACAAACTCCCGCTCTGTTGCACCAATCACGGACTTGAAATAGTTGGGGAAGTTGTTCTGGAAAAAAGAGCGGTCGAATTTTGTATCTCCGCGTGTCCAGCTTTGCGCTTTAAGCCCGGATTTTTTTCTACCCGTCTGGGCGAAACTCATCTTCTTGGCTTCCGGCATCATGCCGGCCACGGCGCCGCCGCCGGTATCGGTCATGGTGGCACCCCCCGGTGTCTCGACCTCCTCGTACTCGTATTCCTCATCCTCGTCGTATTCGTCATCGTACTCGACCTTGGGTTTCACGAGGAAAAGAACCGGCCCAATGATCGGCAGCAAGAGCGACACGCCCGCTGCCCATATTGGGTTGGATTCCCGGAACGCAGCCACGCCCAGGCCGGCCATCATGCTTCCGAGCGCGATGGCCACGAGCAGTCCAATCCCCCCACCGGAACCAAACGCCGCCACTTTGGAGGTCACCTCCACGCTGGAGGGCAACGGGGGATTGACGAGGCCCTTGACAGGCCCCGACGGGAGGCTTTTTTCCATTTGAGATTCATCCGGCTCGATGAACGGCTCGGCGTAAGCCGCCGCACCCCTGTAGCGTTTGGGGTCAACTTGGCCAAGTCGGCGGATTTTCTTGAGGCTTTGCTGGGTCAACTGCATCCAGTTGGCCCGCCGCGCGAAGCCGCCAATGTCGCGCCGCACGACGATACCGTTCTGGTCCACATCCGCCACGGTGCCTTCTATAATGTTGCCGTTGGTCAGGCTGATTTCGCCCTCGGCCAGTTGACGTGCCTCGGCACTTCCCGCATTACGATTAATTGCAGCTTTACGAATGATGGCAGCAACTTGGGGCCTCGTTTTCTGGATTCGATTGTAATCCAACGGCTTGCCGGCGGGCTTAAATATTATGCCATCAAGTAACTCGTAGATTCCCTTGGCTATTTCCCATGGGAATACCACCATTTCGAGAGCTGTTTGGCCATCGTTATCCTTGATAGTCTTGTCTGCACCGTTGTCCAACAAAGCTTGCGCGATTTTTGGATAACAAAACAAAGCCGCCGTGTGCAGGGGAGTCTGCCCCTCCTTGTCTTTCTGGTTCACATCGGCTCCACCCTCGATAAGGGCTACGGCCACTTCAGTATATCCAAACGCTGCGGCTGCTTGTAGGGAACTACCTTTTGAACCAAGAGGATTTGGATCTACCTGGTTCAAATCTGTACCGGCGGCAATGTGTTGTTTGACTGCTTCAAGATTCCCGGCCACAGCCGCTTCGAAGAGAGAACTATCAGGAGCTTTGCCCGTTGTTCTTTTATAGATGTCTTTGTCGCCCTGTTCATCAATGGTAGTCACTGTGTCCCCGGCAATCTCAAAAGTCGAAACCTCGGTTTTAACTTGGCCTGTGCCAGGATCTTTTACTGTCATTGACAGTTTGTTTGTTCCCAGTAATTTCCAAGTTGTCCTTATATCAACACCAAATCCTCCAATACTCACACGACCTTTTCCGCCGGCTTGGAATGTGATGGATACTGGTTCTGCTTGATGTTTCCAAGTACCGAGAATCTGTTCGCTTATTGGTTTGTCTTCCTGTTGGGCGAAGCTACTTGGAATGAAAAGCCCTAAAGCCACTGCCAAAAGTATTAATCTAGATTCGTTCATGGTTCCTACTGTTGCTTAGTCAACTTATCAATTAAATAGCGCTGATTATTTATTCTCCTCGTCTGGATCGCCAAAACCTGGCAATCCCAAT
>JABGZB010000187.1 GCA_018674955.1 Verrucomicrobiota bacterium
CGGGACTCGAACCCGTGTCGCCGGCGTGAAAGGCCAGTGTCCTAACCACTAGACGAAGGGGTCGCTCCGTCAGGAGGCGGGTCACTCTATCGGCTTTCTGCCGTTTGTCACGAAAAACCTGCCGAAATGATAGATGGCCGTTTTTCACTTGAAGGGCTTGGCTTGCCAACGCCCCAGTCCTGAGCCAAATAATGGGGAGCGAGACTATGCCGTCCCCTGCCATCAACAATGCCAAAATCCTATTCGTCGCCCTGCTGACACTTGCCCTGGATCAGCTGACCAAGTGGGTCGTAATTCACAAACTTCCCTTTAATGGGGAACCAGTGGCGGTGGTGGACGGCTTTTTTGAACTCGTCCATTACGGCAATACGGGAGCAGCGTGGAGCCTGTTCAGCGGGCAGAATTTCTGGCTGGCTCTCTTTTCGCTGGTAGCGCTGATTTTCCTGTGGGTGTCACGGCGGCATTTCGGGGCGGAGACGGCGCTTGGCCAACTCGCGCTTGGACTGATCCTCGGCGGCGTGGTCGGCAATCTCGTGGATCGCGTGGTGCATCATCACGTGGTGGATTTTCTGCAGTTTCACATCCCGTTTCGGTTCCCCGCGTTTAACGTGGCCGACAGCGGCATTTGCACCGGCGTGGGATTGATGTTCGTGCAGTCGTTCCAAAAACCGAAACCTGGGGAGACGTGGGCCAAAAAGGGGAAAGTGCCGCCGGAGTCGCCCGGACTGATTGAGCCGGACGAGGAATCGGAGGTGTGAGCGCGACGGCGATTTATCTCACCGGCGCGACGGCCAGCGGCAAGTCGGCGCTGGCTCTGCATCTGGCCAAGCGCTTGGGCGGCGAGATCATCTCGGTGGACTCGATGCAGGTTTATCGCGGGCTCGATATCGGCACGGCCAAGCCAAGCGCGGCGGAGCAGTCAGGAGTGCCTCATCACTTGATCGACGTGGCCGGGCTCGACGAGCCGTTCGACGCCGCACAGTTCGTCCGCTTGGCCAAGCAGGCCGAGGTCGCGATACGCTCCCGCGACGCGAGGCCGATTTTTTGTGGCGGCACCGGCCTGTACTTTCGCGCGCTGTTCGACGGCTTGGGCGACAGCCCGCCCGGCGACGAGTCACTCCGCAACGAGTTGGAGGCTGCCCCGATGGACGGGTTGCTCGACGAGTTGGCGGCGAAAGACCCGGCGGCGTTCGAGTCGATTGACCGCCAAAACCGGCGACGGGTCGTCCGTGCTGTGGAGGTGATCCGGCTCACTGGCCAACCGTACTCGAGCCAGCGCTCCGGCTGGGATGCGCTTGGCCAAGCGCCGGGCAACTTGTTCTGCATCACGCGCGAGGGGGACGACTTGACCGCGCGGATTCACGAGAGGGTGGACGCAATGTTCGCGCAGGGCTTGGTCGCCGAAACGCAGGGCCTGGCCAGGCGCGGCCTGCGCGAAAATCGCACCGCCAGCCAGGCTATCGGTTACCGGCAGGTGCTGGAGCATCTCGACGGCGGGCCGGGGCGGACCGAGACGGTGGAGTTGGTGAAGGCGCGCACGCGGCAGTTTGCCAAGCGGCAGCGAACGTGGTTCCGCAACCAAATGATCTGCCAACCGGTCGGGTGGGCGGCGGGGAAGTCAGTGGACGGTTGCTGCGAGCGCCTACTTGGGATGCTCTGTTGAGGCCGGTTTATGGCGAGGGCGGGCCAGGCGGGTGCTCGCTGCGGATGCCAGATCGGCGTGGTCGATTGTCACCGTTTTTTCCTTTGCGAAAGGCGGAACCGGAGCGACCACCTGGGCCCCGGTGGTCGCGGGAAGCTTTTGGTCCCAAATATTTCTCGAACTTCGCAAGTTGTTCTTCGGTCAGGTCGCCGCGTAGCTTCTCCTTGAGCTTTTCGGTGGAGGCGCGCATGCGCGGGCGTAGTTCCTCAAACGTCAACTTCATTTCCTCACGGCTTGCCTTGAATGCCGACTCGACTGTAGCAGCCTGTTTGTCGGTCAGTTTGAGATCGCGTTGGATGCGCTTCATCAGCCAGTTCAACTGGCCCTCCGTTCGCGATCCAGGGCCGCGCTCGGTATTTCGCGGGCCGCGCTCACGAGGGAACGCACGCGGCGACTTGGGCTCACCGAAATCAACCACGAAGCCTCCGGTCACGACACCGGCGGCAAAGATGACCGCGGCAGCTAGTATGGGTTTCCAAGCATTCACCACGTGTACTCCAAGTCATCGAACGAAGCCAACATCACCGTCTCAAAGTCGGTCGACTCGGAGTCGACCGTTTCTGTCGTTGTCTCAGAGGGGTCGAACGCTGCCTGGTCAATGAATGCTGCCGTTGGTTCTTTGGTCGAGAACAGCGCCGCGAGGATCATCACGCCAAAGCAGGGAGCGACAGCTCGCCAAAGCATACGCGACCAGAAAGCCAGCGGATCGGCAGTCAGTAACCCTCGGATGCGTGCCATGATTCGCTTCTCGAACGCGTACGGGACGTGTTCATTTCCGGGCAGGTTTCGGGCGAATTTCAGGAACCGCTCGTCAGCCGAGCTGGTCTCTAGCGAGTGCTGTTCCCTCACCCGGGTCATCACCCGTGCCGAGAAGTTGAGAGGTACCCGTTTGTCATTTTGAACGGACTTTGCTAGCTTCAAGAGCTTTTTCTCTATCTCATTGGCAGTCATGGCCCTATAAATTGACGATTGCTACTTCCTCTAGGTTACAATCCTTTTCTCCCGGCTGAGAAACCGTTCCACGGCGGCACGCATTTCCTTGCGGGCGCGAAAAGCCTGCACTTTTACCAGCGACTCGGACCAGCCAGTGATTTCGGTGATTTCCTTGATCGTACGCCCCTCGAGCTCCTGCAGCGTGAGGACTATCCGCGCCCGGTCGGAAATCTGACCGAGCACCGTATACACCAACTCGCGTGCCTCTTCCAACCCTTCCCGGTCGCCGGCATCGGGGATATTGCCGAGGCGATCCTGCCAACTCTCGTCGTCGAAGAGTGTGTCGCTGATCGTGTGCTCGGTCCGATTGCGCTTACGGCGCAGGGCATCGTAGCAGGTATTGACAGAGAGCCGCATGAACCAGTGCTCGAACGGCGCCGTGCCCTTGTAGCTGCTGAGTTTTTGGAAGGTCTTGGTGAAAATCGTCTGCACAACATCCTCGGCGTCCGACTCGTTGCGAAAGTATTTTCGCGCCATGCCAAACACCCGCGGCTGGTAGCGGGTGATCAATTCCTCGAAGCAGTCCACATCGCCGCCGACCACGATCCCGACCAACTCCTCGTCGGTTCGAACATCAGTTTCCGGGAAAGTTTCGGTTGCCTGCATTGGACTTTGCGGTGCTATCCCGCGTGAACATAAACACCCGCAGACTCTGTTTGTTGCCCAAAAGTTACAGCGGATGAGTTGGGATCGATGCCCGAATCTTGCCAACTGGCGGGTTTTCGGCAACAGTCCCGGCGCATTAATATGCCAAGCGAAGACGATATTTTAAATGCACTCAAGGCAGTCAAGTACCCCGGCTACTCGCGGGACATTGTCTCCTTCGGCATCGTGAAGGACGTGGCCGTCGCCAACGGCGCGGTCAGCGTCGCCATCCATCTCACCTCCGCCAACGCCGAGGCCGCCCAACAAATCAAGTCCGACAGTGAGGCGACCCTCAAGGCGATCGACGGCGTCCGCGTCGCCCACGTGCAAGTACATCAACCGCAGGGCGGCCAAACGCAACCCGGGACACCCACTCCCGGCCAAGGGCCGCAAAAAGCGCCCGGCATCGCCCGGGTCGTCGCTGTGGCCAGCGGCAAGGGCGGCGTCGGCAAATCCACCGTCTCGGCAAACTTGGCCTGCGCCTTGGCCAAGCGCGGCGAAAAAGTCGGCCTTCTCGACTGCGACATTTACGGGCCAAGCATCCCGCTGATGATGGGCGTCAACGAGCGCCCGTCCGTCACAGAGGGCGACGACAAACTGGTGCCGCTCCAGAGCCACGGCATCAAGCTCATGAGCATGGGCTTCCTGCTGCAGGACGATCAGCCGGTCATTTGGCGCGGGCCGATGATCATGAAGACCATCCAGCAATTCGTCATGCAGGTGGACTGGGGCGAACTGGATTATCTGCTCGTCGATCTGCCGCCCGGCACCGGCGACGCGCAGCTCTCCCTCTGCCAAACCGTGCCGCTCGACGGCGGAGTGATCGTGACCACACCTCAGGAAGCATCGCTCGGCGTTGTTCGCAAAGGCATCGAGATGTTCCGCAAAGTCAATGTGCCGATCCTCGGCATCGTCGAGAACATGAGCTACTTCACCGCGCCCGGCGGCGAGCGCGTCGAAATTTTCGGCCACGGCGGCGGGCAGGACGAGGCGGCGCGGCAGGGTATCCCGTTCCTCGGCGAGATGCCGCTCTTCACCGAGATCCGCAAGGGCGGCGACGACGGCGTGCCAGTGGTCGTGAGCCAGCCCGACTCCCTCCCCGCCGAAGTATTCCACCAAGTCGCCCAACAACTGCAGGAGCAACTGGCCGGTTCGGTGTAGTTGATTTGCCAGAGAGAACTCCTTGACGCAATAGCGACAAAAGGGGCATTTTTTCCATCTCTCCCACGAATCGGCGGCGTAATTTTCGCCGAAATTGACCATTTAAGCTGTTGACAACCTGGGTGGGTTTAGTAAGTTGCTCGGCCTTTTCGCTGGTTTAGCGATCTTTTGAACGATGCCAAATATTAAGTCAGCCAAGCGCAGGATGCGCAGCGACCAAGTCAAGCAGGCCCGAAACCGCTCTGTAAAGACAACCCTCAAGACCGCCGAGCGACATCTCGACGATGCCATCAAAAATGGCAACAAGGAGGCTACTGCGTTGGCGTTGAATGCCGCTGCGTCCGCGTTTGACAAAGCCGCCAAGCTCGGGGTAATCCACTCCGCGAAAGCCGATCGTAAAAAATCACGCTTGGCCGTCAGAGCCAAAGCCGCTGCATAAGCCAGACGCAACAAACACAAATTTTCGAAGCCCTGCCGAGTGCGGGGCTTTTTTGTGTTCGGCGTGGAAAGGGAAAACTACTCGGTGCGGTAGCGCATGGTGACGACGGCACGCACTTTCTTCTCAATAGTCGACGTGTCGTACATGCCCCAGCTTGCGGTCTCGGTGGAGTTGCGCTGGGTGATTTGGAAGATGCCCTGCGAAGCGGAGATGATGTTAGCCACCCGATTGCCGCTGCTCTTGGCCAAGCGCTCCGCCCGGAGCTTGGCGTTCTCGGCGGCACCTTCGAGCAGATCCAGCTTCAAGTCCTCGAGCTTGGTGAAGTAATAACTGGGCGGGTAGGAGCGGAACGCGATGCCCTCCCGGATGAGTTGCGTGGACTCCTTGGCCAAGCGCTTGGCCAAGGCGACGTCGGTCGTCGTGACGGTGAATGTTTGGGTGAGCGTGTAGCCCTCGATTTCCGAGGTGGTGTGGCCCTTGTCATTGCGCTTGAACTGAGTGCTGATGTTGATGGTGTCCTCCTCGATCGCCTCCTCGGTGATGCCTAGCTTGAGTAGAAAATTTATCGTGGTGGTGAGGTGCAGTTCGATTTTGTCGTAGCCATCGACCATGTCTTTAGCCCGCGCGGAGAGCATCCCGCGCCACGTGGCGAGGTCGGAGCTGATCTCTGTTTCGGCGACGCCCTTGACTGTGACTCCGTCTGTCGCGGAGCGCATTTTCTCAAGCGCTCTCCCGCTGACAAATGCTGACACGACCAAGCCAAGCGACAGAATCGCCGCCACGCCGTACCAAGATTGTTTATTTACATCAGCCATAAAATCCCCAACTGTGCCAAGCCAATCACAAAACCGAGCACAGCGCCAACCCCTTCAATAAACCGGAACTCGCGCTTCATGATACCGAGCAACATTTCCTCCAGTTTGTCGCTGGAAAACGCCGCCACCTTCTCGCGAACCACCGCCTCTACATCCATGTTTTTCTCGAGATGACTGACAAACAGATCGCCCAGTTCCGGCACCGCCTTGGCGAGGCTCTCGACCAGCGAGTGCTTGATTTTGGCCACCATGTCCGAGCCGAGAAACATCGACGCCATCGGGATCGCCTCCATCAGGTTGTTCTGCAGGAAGTCATCCACCCTGCCCTCGATCGTCGCGGTGACGTGCGCCACGAACTCGTCGCCCTGCAGATGCTGCCGCACGTCCTCCATCGAGAACAACTCGCGCGCCACCAGTTGGCCGAGCTTCTCCGCCAGCGCCTGTTGCCGCTTGGGGAACACGCCCTGCACGCGCAGCCCAAGGATGCGCCGCTCCTCGCGCGGATGAAACAGCATCCGCACGGCGAGGTGGTTCGTGCCCCAGCCGATGACGGCGGCGATCACCGGCAGCAGGCACCACGTCCACTTGAAAACTTCCGGGCCGGCTTCAGTCAACATTGGCTGGGTGCAACTTGCGCTTGGGTTGTTGGCCGAGGTGTTGTTCGTTGCGACTACGCGACAGCATCACTTGCTTGTGGCGTTCCCGAAGACGCTCCCGGCGCCCCGGTATCATCTCATCGGCGCAGTGCGGGCAACTCACGCCGGCTTCGTATTGCGGCGACTGCATCTCATCGCCCGTAAGAGGCCAGCGACAGCCGTAACACACCTCGTGCGCGCCCTGCTCGAGCCCGTGCTTCACCGCCACGCGATGGTCGAACACGAAACAGTCGCCCTCCCAGAGGCTCTCCGCCTCGGGCGTGTTCTGCAGATAATTCAAAATGCCACCGCGCAAATGGTACACCTCACTGAAGCCGTGTTTAAGCATGTACGCCGACGCCTTTTCGCAGCGGATTCCACCGGTGCAAAACATCGCGATCTTCGGGTGCTTCTTCGGATCGAGATTCTCCTGTACGTACTCCGGCCACCCGCCGAACGTCCCCGTCTTGGGATCGATCGCGCCCCGGAACGTGCCCATCCCCACTTCGTAATCGTTGCGCGTGTCCACCACTGTCACGTCGGGATCGCTAATGAGCGCGTTCCAATCACCCGGCTCGACGTATTCGCCAACGACCTCGTTTGGGTTGGCCTCCGGCGCGCCAAGCGTCACGATCTCCGGTCGAAGCACCACTTTCATTCGATGAAATGTAACCCTCTCGGTATCAGAAATGCGGGCCGGCAACTTGGCCATTCGCTCGTCGCTGCGGATAAACTCGAGCACCGACTCCACCCCCGCGCTTGGCCCGGCGATGGTGCCGTTGATGCCCTCGTGCGCGAGGATGATCGTGCCCTGCACCCCGTGCAGGTCGCAATGCTCCTTCAATGGCGCCCGCTTGGCTTCGAAGTCGGGCAGATCGACAAACTGATAAAATGTGGCAATGGTGGCGTACATGAGCTTGGCCAAGCGGACGGGCCGCCGGGCCGTGGAGGATGCTGGTTTTGAGTTCGAAATTTCAAGTTTCAACTTGGATTTCAAAAAATACTTCGACGCTTGGCCGCTTGGCCGCTTGAATGCCGCCCGTGCCAAGGGAGTACACGCTCAAGTCATTTCGCACCCCGGTCGAGTTGAACATCGACTACAAGGCGGAGCTGAACGCCCAGCAGTTTGCCGCCGTTTCCGCGTCGCCGGGCCCGGCGCTGGTGCTGGCCGGGGCGGGCGCGGGCAAGACGCGTACGCTAACTTATCGCGTGGCTTACCTGCTCGAGCAAGGCATCCCGGTCGATCGCATTCTGTTGCTGACGTTCACGAACAAGGCCGCCCGCGAGATGATGGATCGCGTGCAAAACCTGATCGGCGGGGACACGGCGGGACTTTGGGGCGGGACGTTCCACTCGGTCGGCCACCGGGTATTACGGCGGCACGCCGAGGCGATCGGCTACCCGCAGTCGTTCACGATCATGGATCGCGACGATGCCAAGGCGCTGATGAGTGCGGCGATTGATGAAGCCGGCATCGACACGAAAGCGTCGCGCTTCCCCAAGCCGGACTTGGTCTGCGACATCCTCTCAATGTCGCTCAGCACCGGCTTGTCGCTTGGCCAAGTGATGGAGGAACGCTACTCGTATTTCGACACGCTCACCGACGAGATCGCCCAAGCGCACACCGCCTACACCAAGCGCAAAGTGACCAACGGCGTGATGGATTTTGACGACTTGCTCAACCTGTGGCTGCGCTTGCTACGCGAAAACAAAGAGGTGCGCGAGTCGTTCCAAGCGCGGTTCCAGTTCATTCTCGTCGATGAATATCAGGACACAAATCAGGTGCAGTGCGAGTTGATCGATCTGCTCGGCGGTAAGCACCACAACATCATGGCAGTCGGCGACGACGCGCAGAGCATCTATTCGTGGCGCGGAGCGAACTACCGCAACGTGCTCGAATTTCCCGACCGGCACGACAACACGCAGGTTTTCAAGATCGAGACGAACTACCGCAGCACACCGGAGATTCTCAACTGCGCCAATGCCGTCATCGCAGCGAACACGCAGCAGTTCGAGAAGGTGCTCGCGCCGGTGCGCGACTCCGGCACGAAGCCGGCGCTCGTCTGCTGCAACGACGCCAATCAGCAGGCGGAATTCATCGCCCAACGCGTGCTCGAACTGCGCGACGAAGGCATGCCGATGGAGGGAATGGCTGTGCTGTACCGCTCGCACTTTCACGCGCTCGAGTTGCAGATGGAATTCACGCGGCGCGACATCCCATTCGTGCTCACGAGTGGCATCCGGTTTTTCGAACAAGCGCACGTCAAGGACGTTGCCGCGTATCTAAAGCTCCTTATCAACCCCGGCGACGAGCTCGCATTCAAGCGCATCGTGCTGATGCTGCCAGGCGTTGGGGCCAAGTCGGCGGCCAAGCTCTGGGCGGCGTTCGCCGCACGCTTGGCCAAGGCACCCGGCTTGGCCAAGGCGCTGCGCGACATCGCCGATCATGTGCCAAAAAAAGCCGCGCTTAGCTGGGAGCAATTCACCGAGACGCTTGACCAACTCGACGACGACCAATCCAAGGGGCCGGGGAACCTCATCCGCATGGTCGTCGCCGCCGGGTACGAAGATTATTTGCAGAACAAGTTTCCGAACTACTACACCCGACTCGAGGACCTCGAGCAAGTCGCCGGTTTCTCCGAACAATACAACACCACCGAGGAGTTTCTCAGCGAAGTTGCGCTGCTGACCAACCTCGACACCGGCACAAAACGCAAAAATAACCCCGACCCGGATCAGATCCGGCTCTCGACGATACACCAAGCCAAGGGACTGGAGTTCGACGTGGTGTTCGTGATGATGCTGTGCGACGGGATGTTTCCGGCGAAACGCGCGATTGAAAGTCCCGGCGGCGAGGAGGAGGAGCGGCGGCTCTTTTACGTCGCCGTCACGCGCGCGAAAACCGAGCTGTACCTGAGCTACCCGCTGATGCGTTTCATGCAAGGCTCCGGCGGCGAAGCGATGCAGCAACGCTCACGCTTCCTCGACGAAATCGACAGCGACCTCGTCGAGGAATGGAACCTGCAAAACTTCGATCCCTACGGCTAACCGCTGGTTTTGCGGGGCTTCTTTTTGCGGTGGCTTGTGTTGAGGTGGCGGTTGACGGCATTTAAATAAGCCTTGGCACTGGCCTCGATGATATCGGTGCTTGCGCCTTTTCCGGTGACGAGGTCGCCGTCGCCGAAATCGACTTTTACGCTCACTTCGCCAAGCGCATCTTTACCGTGTGACACAGCACGGATGACGTAATTTTTCAAGCGGCCGCGTGTCTCGGTGAGGCGGTCGATCGCTTTGAGCGCGGCGTCCACCGGGCCGTCGCCGACACCGGCATCCTCGAGCACGATTTCTTTTTTTGAGCGGCCGGTGGCGGTTTTCCGCAGGCGCACGGTGGCCGTTGGGACGGTGTGATTGCCGCTGGTGACGTTGAGATATTCCATCAACCACGTCTCGGGCACCTTGGTCATTTGGCCGTCGACCAATGCGCTTAGGTCGTCATCGTACACGAATTTTTTCTTGTCACCAATCTCCTTAAACCGACTGAAGACATTGGCAATCTCCTCGTCGCTCAACTTGAAGCCAAGGTGGCGGAGGCGCATGGCCATCGCGGCGCGGCCGCTGTGCTTAGTCAACGGCAACTCGGTCTGCCCCCAGCCGACGTCCTGCGGATCCATGATCTCGTACGTCTCGCGTTTTTTGATGATCCCATCCTGATGAATGCCGCTCGAGTGGGCGAAGGCGTTCTCGCCGACGATCGCCTTGCTGCGCTGCACCGGCAGGCCGCTCATGCGCGCCACCAGCTTGGAGGTTTTCACGATTTGCTTTGTTGCCACGCCGCAGGTGTAGCCGGTGTATACGTCGTTGCGCGTCTTGAGCGCCATGACAATCTCCTCGAGCGCGGCGTTGCCGGCTCGTTCGCCGATGCCGTTGACGGTGCACTCGATTTGCCGCGCGCCGGCCTGGACGGCGGCGAGCGAGTTGGCCACGGCCATGCCAAGGTCGTTGTGACAATGCACGCTGATGATCGCTTTTCCGGATTGGAACTCCGGCACCGAGTCGTGCAAATGCTCGATCAATTCGCCGAACTGTCCCGGCACAGCCCAGCCGACCGTGTCCGGGATGTTCACGGTCGTCGCACCGGCATCGATGGCCGCCTGGCAGACCTCGACCAGAAAATCCGGCTCAGTACGGGAAGCGTCCTCCGGCGAAAACTCGACGTCGGCGACAAGCTTGCGTGCGCGCTTCACGCCATCGACGGCGAGCTTTATGATCTGGCTCTGCGCCTTGCCGAGTTTGAACTCACGGTGCAGTTTCGACGTGGCGAGAAAGACGTGGATGCGCGCCTTTTTGCCGGCGGGCGCAACCGCCTTACCAGCGGCCTCGATGTCCTTTGGCACGCAGCGGGCCAAGCCGGCGACGATCGGCCCCTTGATTTCCCGGGCGATAGTGTTGACGGCGGTAAAGTCGCCCTCGCTGATCACGGGAAAGCCGCCCTCGATCACGTCCACCTTCAGCCGGGCGAGTTGCCGCGCGACCTCGAGTTTTTCGCGCAGCGTCATCGAGGCGCCGGGGCACTGCTCGCCGTCGCGAAGGGTCGTGTCAAAAATATAAATGCGGTTTTTCTTCATGTCATAGTTCAGTTCGGTGGTTTAACAAAAAACCCCGTTGCCACTGGCAGCGGGGTTAACGAAATACTTGGGAACAAGTTCAAACCACAGCCACCCGGACGCTCTTCAAAAGCGCCAGTCCCAGCAGTAGTTGGAGGCTCAAAATTGCCATCGCGGCGCAACGTAGCGGCGGTCCTTGGCCAAGTCAACCGGTTTTTCTGGGGGGATACTTCGCTTGACCAAGCGCAAATCAGTCGTCGTCGTCCGCTGGATCGCCGACGAGCGTGATTAGGGCGGTCTCGCCGGGGTTCGTCTCCAGCACGACGCTGTCCGGCCCCCAGCCGGACCAACCCTGCTTGCCCGGCGCGTCGGAGTCGCTGTCGATCACCGCGACGCCCAGCCCGAACGCAAAACCCTCCTCAAGCACCTCTGCACCGATCGCCCCGGGCGAAAACCACAGCTCGTAAACCGTTGTGCCGGTGTTGGGATGGATCGTCTTTTGCGTGCGAAGGATCACCACGTCAAACTCGCCGTTGCCGGCAAGCTGCTTCGTATGCCCCACCACCGAGCCTTTGACGGTGTTCGCCATCGTGTTTTTATCATATAAGGTTCCATCCCCGAGGTACGGTTCCACGAGGGCGAACAAATACTCCCCCGTGGCCTCGCCTCGGCTGGCATCAGTGAACAGCACCCGCACGGCGTCCCCCTCGTCCGCTCCCTCCTTGGTGTGATGGTGCAGGTCGTCCTCCACCACGATGGTGAGTTGGATGCCGTCGGTATTCCAGCCGACGGCGATGGAGATCACGTGATCCTTGTCGCCGTCCCACTTGCCCTCGTCGACCTCGGCAAACTGGGCGTGAGTCAAGTCGTCGAAGGTGAAGGTGCCCTTGGCGCGCTGACCGTCCTCCACCACCTCGAAGCCGGGATTAACCACAAAGTCGACCGTTGCCCACTCGCTGTCGAGCCCGTCAAGCGTGCCGTCGATGGGCTTGGACTCGAACGACTCGTAGGTGGAATAGATTCGGTTGACCGGCGGCTCCGGGGGCATCGTGAAGGGCTGCAGCCGAAAAAACCGCTGGCTGTACTTGGTGAGTCTTGAATCCTTGAAAGTGAACGGCGGACGGCTGGTGTCGAACAGCTTCATTGGCCGCCAATGGACCAGGTCGCCCGAGGTCTCCAACTGGAACAGACGCGAGTCGATTCTCTTTTTCTTGTTGAGAAAACCATATAGCCCAGGCGCCAACGCGGTGGCCTCAATGTAGAACCGGGTGTCGTAACTGTACCTGGTGATACCTAGATATTGCTGGAACACGTTCACCATGTTCACGTGGCCGAAAAACACCGCGCCGTCCATCGGCGTCTCCCTCGCCTTGTCGCGCGCGTTGATGTCCGCCCCGTAAACCAGGAGCAGCTTAGCCAACTCCACAAAGCCGCCGACCGCCGCAAAGTAGAGCGGCGTGGCCTTGTCGTCGTCCCGGTGGTTGACGTTCGCGCCGTTGGCCAGCAGTAGATCGGCGATCTCGAGATGGCCGTACTCCGCGGCGTAGTGCAGCGCCGTCTTGCCGGTCCAGTCGTCCACCGTGTCGATGTTCGTGCCGGCGGCGATGTGGGCCCGGACGGTCGCAATGTCGTTGCGCCAACTGGCCGCCGCCCAGAGCGGCAGCTCCGGCGCGGCAAGGGCGGAGACGACCCACCACAACGGAAGACAAAGGATATAACGGCTGAGAGTCCTGAACATTGGCCGTGCACCGTTTAACCGGCCCCGGCCCAATCGGCCAGCGAAATCGCCCAAATCGGCGGGCCTTGCACCGGCTTGGGGCTTGGCCTACGCTCCCGCCACTCGATTTTTGCTCGACATGAAACGCTTGATTCAAACCTCCGCCTGCCTCGCCCTCGCCCTGAGCTTCCTCTCCCTACCCGCACTTAGCCAAGCGCAGGACAACGCCGCCGACAACGCCGTGCCCGACCTCGGCCCAGTGTTCGAGAGACTCGACCAAGTGATCGTCGGCTTGGCCAAGCTGCAAAAAGCCAGCGGCGGCAACGCCAAGGACAAGTCGCTCAAGATCGCCACGAAACAGTTGATCGACCTCAACGCCGCCTTTGAGTCGCTGGCCAGCCAACTCGCTGACCAAGCCAGGGCCGCCGGAAAACAAGCCGACTCCGCCACCGCTGCCGCCAAGCTGCTTAATCAGTTGGTCGCCCTGCAAACCGCTGCCCCGGACCAAGACAAGCGACCGGCTCCGCAGCCGAAGTGGGAGTACAAATCGATTTTTGGCGACAGCCGTGTCGCTCTCGAGGAGGAAATGAACCTGTTCGGTGGGGACGGCTGGGAGTTTTTTAACGTCGCCTCGTTTGGCCGTGGCACCGCCGCGTTCGCCCGCCGGCCGATCAAGTAAACGAAGCCCATCCTGCCAATCGATCATTGACCCGCCGCACCTAAAACCGTTCACTACCCGTTTTTCGCCACATGTCAGAATCTGCAACTGTTATCGAAGCCGAACCGGCCGCCGCCAGCAACGGGGCGGACACTCCCAGCAACAGCGACGTCGTTGTGATCGACGAGCTGCGCTCGACCTACGACCGCATGAGATCCGAGATGGCCAAGGTCATCATCGGGCAGGATGAGGTCGTCGAGCGGCTCCTGATTTGCATCCTCTCCCGAGGCCACGCGCTGCTCATGGGCGTGCCCGGCTTGGCCAAGACGCTCATGGTCAACTCACTCTCCAAGGTGATGTCGCTCGACTTCAATCGCATCCAGTTCACACCCGACCTAATGCCGTCCGACATCACCGGCACCGACATTTTGCAGGAGACCGCCGAAGGTCGCCGCGAGTTCGAGTTCGTCAAGGGGCCGATCTTCGCCAACATCATTCTGGCCGACGAAATCAACCGCACGCCCCCCAAGACGCAGTCCGCCCTGCTCGAGGCGATGCAGGAACATCACGTCACCGTCGCCGGCCGCATAATGCCGTTGCCCGAGCCGTTCTTTGTGCTCGCCACGCAAAATCCGATCGAGCAGGAGGGCACCTACTCGCTGCCCGAGGCGCAGCTTGATCGCTTCATGTTTTTTATCGAGGTCGACTACCCGAACCGCGACGAGGAATGCCGCATCGCCCGCGAGACCACCGGCGCGGCGTCGCGGGAAATCACACCCCAAGTCAGTGGCGAACAGATTCTGAAATATCAGAAACTGGTCGAGCGCGTGCCGGTGCCGGATCACATTTACGATCTCGCAGTGGACATCGTCCGCGCGACCCGCCCCGCCTCCGATGACGCGCCGGACTTCTGCAAAAAGCTCGTCTCGTGGGGTGCCGGGCCGCGCGCCGTGCAGTATCTTATTCGCGGCGCCAAGGCGCGCGCGGTTTTGCAGGGCAGCTACCTCGTGCGGCAGGAGGACCTCGAGGCCGTCGCCCACCCCGTCCTGAGGCATCGCATCATCACCAATTTCCAGGCGCAGGCCGAGGGAACGAGCAGCACCGTCATCGTCGACCAGTTGCTCGACCAATTCCGCGACGCCAGTGCCTGAGCCAAGCGCGCAACCGCTGATCGAGGCCGACGTCGTCGGGCGGCTCATGGGCCAGCCGCTGCTCGCGCGTTTCCCGATGGAGGGCAGCGTCTCCGGCCACCACCGCAGCCCTCACCGAGGTTCCAGCGTCGAGTTCGCCGAGTACCGAAACTACGTCCCCGGCGACGACATCCGGCGGCTCGACTGGCGCGTCTTCGCCCGCACCGACCGCTACTACCTTAAAGAGTTCGAGGCTGAGACCAACCTGCGCTGCTACGTCGTGATCGACTGCAGCGGCTCGATGGGCTTCGAAGGCGAACACGGCACGCGGCTCGACTACGCCAAGCGCCTTGCCGCCACGCTCAGCTACCTCATCATCAACCAAGGCGACGCGGCCGGGCTCATGCATGTCACGGAGAAAAGCACCCCCGAGATCCCGCCGCGCCGCAACGCTTCCCACCTGCAGGTCATCCTCAACGCGCTTGGCCAAGCGCGGCCCACCGGAGGGACGCACCTCGTCCCGATGCTGCACGAGCTCGCCGAGAAGGCCCGCCGCCGCGCGCTCGTCGTCATTTTGTCCGACTGTTTTTGCGACAGCAACGAACTGCGCGATGCGCTGCAGCACCTGCGATTTCAAAAACACGACCTTGCGCTGTTTCACTTGCTCGACCCGCTCGAGCTGGCCTTCGAGTTCGACCGGCCGGTGCGCTTTGTGGACATGGAAGGCTCGCAGTCGATCGTCACCGAGCCGGCCACCGTCCGCGCCGAATACCAGGCCCAGCTCAAACGCTTCCTCGGCAAGCTGCGGGACGATTGCCACGAATTCAATGCCGACTACCGCCGCGTAACTCTCGACCAATCGTACGGCCAAGTACTCGCCGATTTCCTCACCGAGCGCGCCCGGCACGCCACCCGAGCATGACCTTTCTCCAGCCGCTCATTCTGTGGGGACTGCCCCTCGTGCTGCTGCCGGTGATCATTCATCTTATCAACCGCATGCGCCACCAGCCGAGGCAGTGGGCGGCGATGCAGTTCCTCCTCGCCGCGACGCGCAGTTCCACCAGCCATGCCAAACTTCGCAACCTGCTTATCCTGCTCATGCGCGTACTCGCCGTGCTGACGCTGCTGCTGTTCCTCGCCAGGCCACTCGTCGGCGGCTGGATGGGCTGGGCGCTCGCCGCCGCGCCAGATGCTATCCTGCTGCTCGTCGATCGCTCCGCGAGCATGGAGTCGCGGGTCGCCGGGGCGGACGAGTCGCTCCGCGAATACGCACTCAAGATGCTCGCCAAGGCCGCCGAGGAGTTCGAGCACGCCAGCCACCTCGTGCTGCTCGACAGCGCCACGCGACAGGCGAGCGAGCTCCCGAGCGCCGCGTCGTTACTCAAGTGGCCCGACACGCAGCCGACCGACACCGCCGCTGACCTCCCCGCCATGCTGCAAACCGCGCTCGATTGGCTGATCGAAAACCAGGCCGGCACCGCCGAGATTTGGATCGCCTCCGACCTGCAGGCCAGCAACTGGAAACCGGACGATCCCCGCTGGGAAACTCTCATCACAGCGTTCGACTCACTCCCGCAAAAAGTGCGCATTCGACTGCTCGCCACCACGCAGGAGTCGCCCGATAACGCCTCGATTTCCGTCGCGCAACTCTCCCGCCAACAGGGCGGCGACGTGCGCTTGGCCGCCGACCTCAATCGCAGCCAAGCCGACGCCGGCAGAGCCACGATCTCAAGCACGCTCAACGGCGTCGCCACCGAACTCGAAGCCAAGGTCACCGGGCAATCCACCCGCTGGCGGCATCGCTTCGCCGTCGGCGACCAAGCGGGCGGCTGGGGCAAGCTTGAGCTTCCGGCCGACGGCAATCCCCGTGACAACATCACTTACTACCGGTACAGCGACGACCATCCGCCGACCGGCTTGGTCGTCACCGGGAGTGCGCTTGGCCCGTTGTGGCAGGCGGCGGCATCGGCGGCCGGGCGGGACGGCCGCACTCCGGCCAAGCGGTACGCGCCGGACGACGTGACCCCCGCCGATCTGCGCGACGCCACGCTCGTCGTTTGGCAGGCACCGTTGCCGGAGGGCGAGATGGCAGGCGCGCTGCGGCGGTTCGCCGACGAGGGCGGCCGCGTCATTTTCTTCCCGCCGAACAAAGCGGCGACGGCCCGTTTTGCTGGCTTGGGCTGGGGCGAAAAACAAACTAGCGGCGACGCCGGTTTTGCCGTTGGCCGCTGGGATGAAGATCAAGGGCCACTCGCCAACACCGACGAAGGGCTGCTGTTGCCGTTGGCCAAACTCGGTGTGCGGCAGCGCCAACAGGTCGTCGGCCAAGCGGCGGTATTGGCGGCGTTCGACGATGGCCAAGCGCTACTTGTGCGCCAGTCACTTGGCCAAGGCGAAGTTTATTTTTGTGCCACCCTGCCGCTGCTCGCGTGGTCGGAAATGGGCGACGGGCTCGTCGTCGTCCCGATGCTGCAACGCCTGCTCGCCACCGGGAGCCGCCGGTTGCAGCGCGACTCGGTCGCCGAATGCGGCCAAATCGGCGCGGGCGATTTGCAACTTGAGTGGACGTCGATCGAGACCGGCCAACGCGGCGACGTGCAGACGCAGGCCGGCGTGTATCAGTCTGGCGACCGCTGGCTCGTGGTCAATCGGCCCGCCGCCGAGGACGAGTTCGAGCGTGTCGGCGACGAGGCTGTCTCCGGGTTATTCGGCACGCTGTCGTTTCAACTGTTTCAAGCGCAACGCGACGACACGGCATTGCAGGGTGAAATCTGGCGCATGTTTCTTTTCCTGATGCTGCTGGCGCTGCTGATCGAAGCGTGGCTCATCCGGCCCGGCCCGATACCCACCGCCGCACCGCCCAAACCCCAACCCGCCGCCGCATGAGTCACTGGTCCTTTGCAAAAAACAAGCCACGCAGGGCCAAGCACCCCTCTCCCAGCAGGAGAGGGCCGTGGAGAGGGAGAGCGCTGTCAATCGCACTGCATTTTGAAGTACATTGAATCGTCGAAATAAATGAATCACTGGTCGTTTGCAGCTTCGTTGATGGTTGTCCTCGCCGGGATCGGCGGGGTGACGCTGGCCGCTTGGCTTGGCTGGGGCAACTGGCAGCGCAACGGCCGTCGCGGCAAAGTCGCCCTGCTCGAGGTGCTGCGATTTGTGGCTGTGGCGATGCTGGCTTTCACGCTGTTGCGCCCGGAGTTTGTTCGGCTCATTCAGCGCACCGACCCGCCTCAGGTCGTCATTCTTAGCGACTCGTCGGGCAGCATGCTCACGCGCGACATCGTCAGCACGAACGACATCATCACCCGGGCCGACTGGCTCGAGGCGCAAACCAAGCGCGCGTTTTGGAAGCCGCTCGAGGCCAGCTCCGAGGTGCTGACCGGGGCGTTCGCTGCGCCGCCGGATTTGACCTCGACGAACGCGCTTGGCCAAGTGCGGGAAATCGGCACCGACTTGAGCGGCGCGCTTGACTCGGTACTCGGCCAGCAGAAAAATCTCAAGGCCGTGCTGCTGTTGAGCGATGGAGATTGGAACCTTGGCCCATCGCCGATCGGCATCGCCACTCGCTACCGCGATCAGGGCATCCCGGTTTACAGCGTCGTCACGGGGCAGGACGAATCGATCCCCGACCTCGCGATGGAAGAAGTCGCCGCGCCGGCGTACGGCTTATTCGGCGAGCAAATCGCCATCCCGTACACGGTGCAAAGCCACCTGCCGCGCGACGTCGCCACCGAGGTGCGGCTCATGCAGGGTACGGAGCAGTTAGCCTCCAAGAAAATCACCTTGCCGGCGAACAGCCGGTTCCGCGACTCGATCATGTGGTACCCGCGCGAGGTCGGCGAGTTCGACCTGCGGCTGGAGTTCCCGGTCGAGCCGGACGAGGGGCTGCGCGACAACAACACGGCGGCGTTTCACATCGCCGTGCGCGTGGTCAAGCTGACCGTACTCGTTGTCGATTCGCAGCCGCGCTGGGAATATCGATATCTCCGAAACGCTCTCGCCCGCGACCCCGGCGTGGCCCTGAGCTGCATGTTATTTCACCCGAACATCGGCACCGGCGGCGGGCGCGACTACCTCTCCGCTTTCCCCGGTTCGCGCGAAATGCTGTCGCGTTATGACGTGATTTTTCTCGGGGACGTCGGCGTCGGCAAAGGACAGCTGAGCAAAAAAGACGCCGAACTGATCAAAGGCCTCGTCGAGCAGCAAGGCAGCGGGCTGGTTTTCATGCCCGGGCGGCGCGGCAACCATCTTTCGCTGATGGACAGCCCTCTCAAGGAGTTGATGCCGGTCGTGCTCGATGACGCCAAGCGCACCGGCGTCGGCCTGCAAAACGAGTCGGCACTCACACTCTCCAGCCGCGGGCGCGGCCATCTGCTCACGCGCTTCGACGCCGACGAAATGGTGAACGAACAGATATGGAAAATGCTCCCTGGATTTTACTGGTCCACCGGTGTGATCAAAAGCCGGCCCGGCAGCGAAGTGCTCGCCGTGCACTCGGAGTTGCGAAATCAATTTGGCCGCATCCCGCTGCTGGCTATTCGCAACGCCGGACGCGGCAAGGTGCTGTTCATGGGCACCGATAGTGCGTGGCGTTGGCGGCGCGGCGTCGAGGATAAGTTTCATTACCGCTTCTGGAGCCAGGTCGCCCGCTGGATGGCACACAAACGGCACCTCGCCGAGAAGGATGGCATCCGGCTGAGCTACACGCCCGAGACGCCCAAGGTCGGCGACCGTGTTTTCCTGCAGGCAACGGTGCTAGACGAGGCAGGTTTCCCGCTGGAGAACGGCGAAGTCAACGGCTCGATCGTCTCGCCCACCGGACGGGGCGAGCAGCTTGAACTGACAGAAGTCGAGGGCGGCTGGGGGGTTTACAGCGCGGAGTTTTCGCCGCAGGAAGGCGGGCCTTTCGAGATCGCGATCGACGCCCCCGAGCACGATCGCGAATTGGAAACCAAGCTGACCGTTTCGCTGCCCAAGCGCGAAAAACTGGGCCGCCCGGTAAACCGCCCGGTCCTCGCCGAGATCGCCTCAATCACCGGCGGCGAGAGCGCCGGCACCGATCAACTCGACCAGCTCATCAAAAAAATCTCCGTTCTCCCCGAGCCCAAACCAGCCGAGATTCGCACGCGCCTTTGGAGCAACCCATGGTGGGGCGGTGCCATCCTCCTGCTGCTCGTCGTCTACTGGACCGGCCGAAAACTCGCCGGCTTGGTTTAGGGGAACACACGCGGCTCGCCGAAATACGCCTTGGCGAGCCGCGTGCGCTCCCCATCGTCGATGCGCTTGGCCAAGCGAGCGTTTAACTCGTACTCATCCCTCCTCCCTTCGATTGGTTTCCCGATGACGAAGGGCGAGGGCGAAAACGGGCCGTTGAAATTCGGGGCAACGCCGCACTCCAAGATACTTTCTCAGCACTCGGACGCTTAACTCTCGGTGTCTTCTGGGGCGGCGTCTTCGTCACCGACGTCTTCGCTGATGACAGGGGCGATGGCTTGGAGCTGGTCTTTACCGTGGAGATTGATGAGTTTGACACCCTGCGCGTTGCGGCCGGTCATCCGAATGTGCTCGACCCCGGTGCGGACCATCTGGCCACCGACGGTAATGAGCATGATCTCGTCGTTCGATTTCACGGCCAATGCGCCGCATACCTCGCCGGTCTTGGCGGTGGTCTTCATGGTGATGATGCCTTTGCCGCCTCGTGTCTGCGTGCGGTACTCGTCGAACTGGGTTCGCTTACCGACGCCGTTCTCGCCAGCGACAAGCAGTGTGGCGTCCTTGGTCACGATGGCTGCGGCAACGAGGCGATCTTTTTTGCCCAAGCGAATGCCGCGCACGCCGGCGGCGGTGCGGCCCATCGATCGGACGTTTTCCTCGTTGAACCGAATGCTTTTGCCGTCGCTGGTGATCAGCACGACCTCGTCGTGGCCGGTGGTCAGCTTGACGGTGATGAGGCGGTCGCCCTCGTTGATGCCGATGGCATTGATGCCGGTGCGGCGAACGTTGGAGTAGGCGCCCAGCGCGGTCTTTTTCACCGTGCCGCTCTCGGTGGCGAAGAAGAGGAAGTTCTCCTGCTGCCACGTGAGGTTTTCCTTATCCGGTCCCAGGTGGGACTCTACACGGATGAGCGCGGCGATTTTCTCGCCGGACTGCAACTCGAGAAGGTTGGCGATGTTGCGCCCTTTGGCCGATCGGCCCATGTCGGGAATCTCGTGCACGCGCCGGACGTACACACGGCCAGTGGTGGTGAAAAACATGAGGTAGTCGTGCGTGCTGGCGGTGAAGAGGTGCTCAATGAAGTCTTCGGCCTCGCCCTGCACGACGGAGTCTTTGCGGGTGCCCATGCCGATGACGCCTTTGCCGCCCCGGCGCTGGGCGCGGTACGAGCTGACGTTGGTGCGCTTGACGAGGCCGTTGTGCGTGAGAGTGATGATGACGCCTTCGTTGGCGATGAGGTCCTCAATCGCCATGTCGCCCTCGTCGGGGACGATGTCGGTCCGGCGCGGCGTAGCGTACTTTTCTTTAATCTCTATGATGCCTTCTTTGATGATGGTCAGCACGCGATCTTCGCGGGCGATGATGTCCATCAAATCCTCGATCTTGATGAGTAATTCGTCGTACTCGCCCTTGATTTTGTCCTGCTCAAGACCCGTCAACTGGTACAAACGCAGGTCGAGAATGGAGTTCACCTGCATCTCGCTGAGCAGATAAAAACCGCCCTTAATGCGCTCTTCATTGCGGATTTTGATGCCCCATTTTTGGAGCACTTTTTCCGGGAACTCGAATGCCAACAGCTTGATCCGGGCTTCCTCGCGGTTGTTCGATTTGCGGATGATACGGATGAACTCGTCGAGGTTGGCTAGGGCGCAGAGGTAGCCCTCGAGCGTCTCGGCACGGGCCTCGGCCTTGGCCAAGTCGAAGCGCGTGCGGCGCAGGATGACTTCGCGGCGATGCTCAATGTAGGCATTGATCATCTCTTTGAGGTTCATCGTCTTAGGCCGACCGTGGTCGATCGCCAGCGAGTTGACGCTGAACGACGTGGCCAACTGCGTGAATTTGTACAGCTTGTTGATGACCACTTTCGGCACGGCGTCGCGCTTTAGCTCAACGACGACTCGCGTGTTTTCGTCCGACTCATCGCGCACGGCGGAGATGTCGGTGATCGTTTTTTCATTGGCCAACGACGCGATCTTTTGGACCAGCGTGGCGCGGTTGACCATGTACGGAATCTGCGTGATGACAATCTGCTCGCGGTTGCCTTTCATCTGCTCGACGCCGACGCGACCGCGCTGCTTGACGCTGCCCCGGCCAGTTTTGAAATAGTCGCGAATCGGGTCCAATCCAACGGCGAGACAGCCGGTCGGGAAGTCCGGCCCCTTGATGTATTCCATCAGCCCTTCGATGCTGATGTCAGGGTCGTCGATCTGCGCGCAGATGCCATCAACAATTTCGCCGAGATTGTGCGGTGCGATACTTGTCGCCATGCCAACGGCAATGCCGGTGCCGCCGTTGACGAGTAGATTCGGGAACGCCGCCGGGAACACTGTCGGCTCCTCGCGGGTCTCGTCGTAGTTGGGCGTCCAATCGACCGTGTCCTTGTCCATGTCGATCATCAGCGCGTGGCCAAGGTGCGTAAGGCGCGCCTCGGTGTAACGCATGGCAGCCGGCGGGTCGCCCTCGACGGAGCCGAAGTTCCCCTGCCCGTCCACGAGTGTGCCGCGCATCGACCACGGCTGCGCCATGTTGACCAGTGTCGGGTAAATCGTCGCCTCGCCGTGCGGGTGATAGTTGCCGCTCGTGTCGCCGCAGATCTTGGCGCACTTGCGGTAATGCCGACCGGGCGAGAGGTTCAGGTCGTGCATCGCTAGCAGGATGCGGCGCTGCGACGGCTTGAGCCCATCCCGCGCATCTGGGAGCGCGCGCGAAATAATCACCGACATCGAGTAGTCGAGAAACGAGTTTTTGATCTCGTCCGAGACGTTGATAGTCTTGATTTCTTCGCTGGCTGCGAACAGCGGCGTGTTGGTTGCCGGAAGTGAATCTTTGTCCTTGGAATCTGCCATGGGTCTCTAAAAAATTTCTGCGGGTTGCTTCGAAGTCAGACGTCGAGGTTGCGGACGTTGAGCGCGTTTTCCTGAATAAAATGCCGCCGAGGCTCGACCTCCTCGCCCATGAGCCGGGTGAACATCTCGTCCGCCTCGACGGCGTCCGTCTCCTCCACACGCAACAACTTGCGCGTCTCCGGCGACATAGTCGTCTCGAAAAGCTCCTTCGGGTTCATTTCGCCCAAGCCCTTAAAACGCTGAATCTGCAATCCCTTCCGGCCGACGTCCACGACGGCATCGAGGATTTCCGCAATCGAAAACAACCGGCGCGCCGTGGCGTTGTCGCCCTCGCCCTGGATGATCTCGAACAGCGGCTCGTCCTGCGCCGAGTAATGATCGACGCTCAGGCCTTTGCGATTGAGCTTGGCCAAAATCTCCTCGATCGCCGTGTGCTCGTGCAACTCCACGTGGCGTGCGCGGCGATGCGGCCCTTCTTTTTTCTTCTCCTTGCGGTCGAGCTTGGCCAACTCGGCATCTTCCGCCGTGGCCTCTCCCTCCGCTTGGCCAAGCGACTCTTCCTCCTCATCCTCATCTTCGCCGAACAGGCCAAGGTCGGTGTTCGCTTGGCCGAACTTGGCCAAGGTGTCCTCGCTTTGAAAATAATGCACCGTCTCTTTGTTGCCTTCCCAAACCCGAACCAAGTGGCTTGGGAGCAATTTCTTTTTCGCGTCACGCTGCTCGAGGTATTCGGTGAAGTCGCCGCCGTGCCGCCGAATCGCCCGAGCAAACTTGTTGAGCGACTGCAACAACTCAAGAATCTCGCCGAGCTGTTTCTTCGCCACTTCTTTGCCGCTCTCGAGGCTGCGAAGCCGCACATCATCCGAGCCAAGGCCGAGTAGCATCTTCGTCATCTGCGCGTCGTCGTCGATGTACTCGACCCGCTTTTTGCGCGTCACTTTGTAGAGCGGCGGCTGAGCGATGTACACGAAACCTTGTTTAATCAGTTGCGGCATTTGCCGGTACAAAAACGTCAGCAGTAGTGTGCGAATGTGCGAGCCGTCCACGTCGGCATCCGTCATGATGATTATTTTGTGGTAGCGCAACTTCTCAATGTTGAACGCCCCCTCGCCCTCGCCGGTGCCGATGCCGGTGCCGACCGCCGTGATCATTGTGCGGATCTCAGTGTTTTGCAGCACCTTGTCAAGGCGCGCTTTTTCCACATTAATCAGCTTACCGCGAATTGGCAAAATCGCCTGAAACTTCCGGTCGCGCCCCTGCTTGGCCGAGCCACCGGCGGAGTCGCCCTCCACGATGTACAACTCGGTGTTGGCCGGATCGCGATCGGAGCAATCGGCCAATTTGCCCGGCAAACCGCCGCCGGTCATCGCCGTTTTGCGGACAGTGTCGCGGGCCTTGCGCGCCGCCTCACGGGCTCGGGCTGCGGTCAAACACTTGTCGACGATCTTTTTACCAAGCGACGGGTTGGTGTCGAAATAGCCCATCAAGCCTTCGTAAACAATTGACGACACGATGCCCTCTACCTCGCCGTTCACCAGCTTGACCTTGGTTTGCGACTCGAAGCGTGGATTCGGCAGCTTGACGCTCAGGATGCAGATCAACCCCTCGCGCACGTCGTCACCAGAGAAGCTCGGATCCTTTTCCTTCAGCAGCTTGTTCGCCTCC
>JABGZB010000188.1 GCA_018674955.1 Verrucomicrobiota bacterium
ATCACTGTAATAACAAAACGCATTAAGTGAACTGTTCTTATTCTAGTTCAGAGAATAATACTTAACGCAACTAACCCAACCCACTCCACCACTTGAACGCCTTGGGGTTGTGGTTCCAGACCGTGCACAATCCTGTCGCCAAGCGGCGCACGTAGTTTTCTTCCGTCTCAGTTTCCTTCAAGTCCATCACGTGAACGATGGCGGTCAGTTTCTCTGGCTCATATGCTTTCGGTTCAGCCATCAACCCTTAGTTTTTAAGGCTGAAGGCATTTTGCGGCAACAGTTAAAACGCCTTGAAAACTGCGCTTATCGGGGTGACTGTCGGCTCACCATGAAATCACAACTCATCGCAATCGTCGCAGCCGTGCTGGTTGTGGGGTGTGGTGAGTCGCAGCCACCAGAACTGCCGACAGTCAAAGCACCAGACACCTCAATACACGATGCTGCCGTTGATGGACACATTGAAATTGTCAAACAGCATATTGCTGCTGGCACGGATGTGAATGCGAAGTTTAGTAAGCAGGGATGGACTCCTTTGAATATGGGGGCTTGGTTTGGCCACAAGGAAATTGTCGAACTGCTTCTAGCCAACGGTGCGGGTGTGAATATTAAGAACAATGAGGGGAAAACTCCATTGTATTTTGCGGCTCAGATGGGTCACAAAGAAATTGTCGAACTGCTTATCGCCAAAGGTGCGAACTTGAATGCGAAGGCTGAAAATGGCTTTACACCGCTAGATCGGGCCTTTCAAAATAAACACCCCGAAACCGCCGACCTCCTCCGCAAACACGGCGGCAAGACGGCTGCAGAATTGAAAGCTGAAGGGAAGTGAAACACCTCCTACTCACAACAATCGCAGCCGTGGTGCTGGTGGGGTGTGGAACGTCGATTTACAAAGCTGCTAAAGAAGGCAAATCGAGGAAGTTAAATAGCTCTGGCCTAGTTTGGGTAACTCGATCAGGATGATCGGAGATCAGTTCAACTTGAGGCGACCGAAGAGCGTCGCGTTGCGGTCGACCAGAACATCACACCATGCGAATCCTCTCTCTCACCCTCGTTTCCCTCCTCTCGTCACTCGTCGCCTTCTCGGCCGCCGAGAAGCCGAACATCATCTTCATCTTTGCCGACGACCTCGGCTACGGCGATCTGGGTTGCTACGGCCATCCGTATGCGCAAACACCCGTGCTCGATCAGCTCGCGAAGGAAGGCACCCGTTTCACGCAGGCCTACGTCACCGGCGTTACCTGTTGCCCTAGCCGCACGGGAGCGATGACGGGCCGACATCCAGCACGTTTTGCCAAGTACATGTCCAGATACGGATTTGGCGATGTGGTGACGATTACGGAGCTATTGAAACGTAATGGCTACCGCACGGGTCACTTTGGTAAGTGGCACATGGGTACGATGACAAAACCCGGCACGTACGGAATTGAAGTGATTAATCAAAACGGCAAAGAAGTTCGGGATGATAAATCCATGCTCGGTCGTGATGCGCATTTGGTGGATGAAGCTATTGCTTTCCTCAAAGCGAACGCGGCCAAAGGTGAGCCCCTCTACTTAAATGTATGGGGTCACATCACTCACTTTCCAGTAAAGCTACTGCCAAAATATGCTCCCCGGTTTGCTAAGCTGCGGGTGGATGAATCTTTATTTGGGCCCGAGATGGAGCGCAAGTTTGCCAAGTGTCGCCAACTGGGGGGCGACATTAACACCGGCATGCAGCATTACTTGGCTGATGTGTACAGCATGGATCTCGGAATTGGGCGTCTACTCAAAACCGTGGACGATCTTGGTTTGCGCGAAAACACAATTGTCGTCTTTTCTAGCGACCACGGTCCTGCGCCAGTGTTGTTGGGTAATGGTAAGAATGAGGCACCTGATCGTATCGAGTTTGCCCGTAACATGCTGGGCTCGCCGGGGCCGTTTCGTGGTGGAAAACACACGCAATGGGAAGGCGGAGTGCGTACGCCTTTCATCATTCGCTGGCCGGGTAAGGTGCCGGCTGGTCACGTCAACACCACTTCCGTGATTTCGTTCATGGATTGGTTACCTACACTCTGCAAGATCACAGGCACTAAAAATACTGCTATTGGACTTGATGGCGAGGATGTGTCAGACATCTGGCTAGGGGCCAAGCGCAAACGCCAAACGCCCTTGTTTTGGCGTGTCAGTTCGTCCGGGAGCATGGTCAGCCTTCGCGTGGGAGATTGGAAATTTCATCTCAAGCGCAAACAGGCAGGGGGGGCACAACTTTATAACCTAGCCAAAGACCCGGCCGAGTCACGTAATCTGGTGGACGTGGAGCCTGAGTTGGCCAAAACGATGCAGCTTCAAGCCGTTCAATGGGCCGCCACCTTGCCCGAGGAATACGATAAGCCCAAGAAGTCGAAGAAAAAAGACCGACCGAACCGATCCAAAGGTAAGTAATTAGTTCAATTTCGCTAGGGTCTCATTAAAGGCCGAACTGCTAATCGAAAACGGTGCTGATGTGAATGTGAAGAGTTATGGCAAAACACCGCTAGATATGGCCTATGATAGTGCAGAACTCGCCGACCTCCTCCGCAAACACGGCGGCAAATACGGGACGATTTATGGCGCTGCTGGCGGTGGTGATATCGAAGCAGTAAAGGAGTTCTCGGCATACGTCCTGTATCGTCTTATCTCTACTCTACGCTTCCCGTAGGATGCGAATCTTAGTTTCTATTGTGTATCGTTTTACTTTCATTTTCTGGGCCCTTTCTAGGCGCCCAGACTAACTCTTTAAACGGACCAGTTTAAGTAACCTCGACCAAACGGACGTTTATGTGTCGGCTTTGACAATAGCGGCTATGGTGAAGCGTTGGCCGTTATAAACTTTCCCGAAGACAACGGTATAATGTATTCGACTAGCAGTTGGGGCTTCGGCCAAAACATAGCGAACAGTAACACAAGCACAACCGTCAATGCCGGAACAAGCGCAGGTGATATAGTCAACATAGTTACAACGATGTAGCCGCCACAATCATCGAGGGTTCCGAGCTAGGCGTACTCGGCTTGCCGATTCCGACAGTTGCGGTTGCGACTGAAGGCGGCGTGGGAGCCATCCTTAAACCAGGAGATGGCCTTTTGCGGAACGCTCTTCGCGCTAGATTTTTTCGGGGAGAAAGTATATCTGAATTTGAAGAATTAAGTGGCTGAACAAGTTTTAGCAACCAAGCGCCCGGCCGGCCGGCGGGGTCACCACCAGAGGTAGGTGCGATCGGGGAAGAGTGTGTGCTGCTGATCCTTGCCGTACTTCTCGGGGGTTTTCCAGTAGTCCATGTGCATGTCACCGGGCACATTGCGCCAGGTGCTCTGGTGCTGTACTGCTCCCGGTTTCATTTCGTTTCCTTTGGTTCCACTTCATCACCCGTCGATCTATCGGCTTGGACAAGCGGATGTCCCTCCGTTGCTGGAGATTTATAGACATCTTGAAAAATTTTCGTCATTTCTGCTGTCTGTTTGAGCCATGCCAACGGGGCATCGGGTCGGGTTTTTCCACTTTTTCAGCAGCGGTCCGGTTGTGGCGGAACCGCTGGATATTGGGTAAACGGGTGTATTTTATGCAAAATACGCCGTGGGAGTGCGCAGCCGGGCAAGCTGTTGGGCATTGGATCGGCGGGGCAAGCTCAGTAGGTGGCATCCCGGGTGCTAGAGGGTGTGGTGGTTCCCTACATGGGTGCTTGGTTCCTTTG
>JABGZB010000189.1 GCA_018674955.1 Verrucomicrobiota bacterium
AGCAGCGTGGCTTGATAATCGTTGGCCGTGACTTTGTTCACCACGGCGCGGTGGCCGACCTCGTCCGTCTCGCCGTAAATGGTTCCCGGCTTGAAGCCGCCGCCGGCAAGCCAAGTGCTGAAGCCTTGGCCGTTGTGGTCGCGGCCCGGCTTGGAGCGGGACTGCACCACAGGCAGTCGGCCAATCTCGCCGCCCCAATGCACCACAGTCGAGTCGAGCAGTCCGCGTTGCTTGAGGTCAGTCACCAGCGCGGCGGCCGGTCGGTCGGTACGGCGGCAAATGCCGGGGAGCGCGCCGTGGATGTTTTCGTGATTGTCCCACGGTTGGCCGTTGAGGAACAACTGCACAAAACGCACGCCGCGCTCGACCAAGCGCCGGGCGATCAGGCAGCGCGTGCCGTATTCACGGGTGGCGTCTTGGTCGATGCCGTACAGTTTTTTCGTCGCCGCGCTTTCGCCGTTGATGTCGAGCGCCTCCGTGGCGGCGGTCTGCATTCGGGCGGCCAGTTCGTAGCTGTCGATGCGCGCCTCGAGAGTGTGTTCGCCGGTGCGCTTGGCCAAGTGGGCTTTGTTGAGTTGGCCGAGAAAGTCGAGGTAGTTGAGTTGGACGTCGCCCTTCAATTGAGCCGGTGCGTTGAGGTTGAAAATACGTGGCTCTTTCGCGCGCAACACCGTGCCTTGATACAAGCTCGGCAGGAAGCCGTTGGTCCAGTTGTGCACGCCATCGACCGGGTGGCCGCCGGGGTCGGACAACACCATGTAAGCCGGCAACTCGTCCGTCTCGCTGCCTAGCGCGTACGTCAACCAAGCGCCGAGGCTCGGTCGGCCCAGCACGGCGGGGATACCGGCGTTGATATAGCGGATGGAAACCTCATGGCCGTTGTGCCCGGTGTGCATGCTGCGGATCATGCACAGGTCATCGGCGATGTCCGCCGTGTGCGGCAACAACTCGCTGAAATCCATCCCGCACTGGCCATATTTTTTGAACTTCCACGGGCTGCCGAGTAGCGTGCGACTGGCTTCGTTAGCGAAACTGTAATGCACGTCGCCGCTGTACTCCTTGCCGTCGAGACGCGTTAGTTCCGGCTTGGGATCGGTGAGGTCCATGTGGCTTGGCCCGCCATGCATGAAGAGCGAAATCATCGCCTTGGCCCTCGGCTCGTGGTGGGGCCGCTTGGGCAGCATGGAGTGCGACTGGGCCGTCAAATCCGGCTTGAGAGGTTTGGCCAGCAAGCCCTCGCGGTTCAGCAGCCAGCCAAGCGCAAGCCCGCCGATACCCATCGTGTTGTGCCAGAGAAACCGCCGTCGATCGAGCGGATTGTTCATGCCAACACCTCCTCGATCAATCGCGCCGGTTGGCCGTCGATGAGGCTCTGCACCTGGCCGCCTCGCTTGTAATTGAGTTGGTTGTGATCGAGGCCGAACAGCCGCAGCAGTGTGGCGTGATAGTCGTAATGGTTTACCTTGTCCCGCACGGAACGATGGCCCCACTCGTCGGTATCGCCGTGAATGTGTCCGGCCTTGAAGCCGCCGCCGGCGAGCCACATGCTGAAGCCGTAAGTGTTGTGGTCGCGCCCGGCATTATTCGTGTTTTGAACCACCGGCAACCGGCCCATCTCGCCGCCCCAATGCACGACCGTGCTGTCGAGCAGGCCAAGTCCCTTGAGGTCTTTGATCAGTCCGGCGATGGGGCGGTCGGTTTTTTTGCAAGCCTTGGGCAACGAGTTTTTTATGCCGTGATGGTGGTCCCACGACTGGTTGCCGCTCAACACGTGTACGAATCGCACGCCGCGCTCGACGAGCCGCCGCGCGATGAGGCAGCGCGTGCCGTAATCCTTCGTCGCGTCATCGTCGATGCCGTACAGCTTTTTCGTCGCGGGGCTTTCGCCGGAGATGTCCATCGCGTCGGACGCGGAAGTCTGCATACGGGCGGCCAACTCGAAGCTGGCAATGCGCGCCTCGAGATCCAGCTCGCCTGGGTGCGAAGCGCTGTGTTTGCGGTTGAGGTTGCCGAGGAAGTCGAGGTAGTTGCGCTGGCCGCCGCTGCGCAGATTTGCGGGAGCATCGAGGTTCAGAATGCGCGGCTCGCGTGCGCGCACGACGGTGCCTTGGTACAGGCCCGGCAGCCAGCCGGCCGACCAGTTCAACGTCCCCTCGACCGGTAGGCTGGCGGGGTCGCGCAGCACGAGGTAAGCCGGTAGGTTCTGGCTTTCGGCGCCGAGGCCGTAGGTGAGCCAGCTGCCGAGCGACGGCCGGCCGGCCACGGTTCGTCCGCTGTTGAGGGCGTGAATGGATTGGCCGTGGTTGTTCACGCCGGTGTGCATGCTGCGGATGAGGCAAAGCTCGTCCGCGATCTCGCCGAAGCCGGGCAGCAGCTCTGAGAAGTCAATGCCACTTTGTCCGTGCTTTTTAAATTTCCACGAACTGGGCAGCACTTGAGCGCTGGCCCCGGCTGCGTTGTCGTACTTGAGTTTCACCGGGATATCTCGGCCGGCCCATTCGTCGAGCATCGGCTTGGGATCGCAGAGATCCATCTGGCTTGGCCCACCCTGCATGAAGAGCGAAATCATCGCCTTGGCCCGAGGCTCGTGGTGAGGCCGCTTGGGCAGCAGGCTGTGCGCTTGGCTCGCCAACTTCGGCTTGATCGGCTTGGCCAACAGCCCCTCCTTCTG
>JABGZB010000190.1 GCA_018674955.1 Verrucomicrobiota bacterium
CTTCTGGCCAAGGGTAGCGCCGGGCGCGAGGTGCGTTACCTCATGATCTCCGCCCACTACCGCGAGACGTTCAACTTCACGCTCGACAACCTGGCCGGCGCAAAAACCGCGCTGGGCCGCATCGACGAATGCACCGCCAAGCTGCGCGAACTCGCGCTTGGCCAAGCGGCCGAGCCAACCTCCGACTCGCCGCTCGTCACGCGCTTCACCGAGGCGATGGACGACGACCTTAACGTCTCCGCCGCCTGGGGCGCGGTGTTCGACTGGGTGCGCGACACCAACCGCAAACTCGCAGCCAATGCCCTCACCGCCGAGACCGCGGCAACCGAGTTGGCCAACTGGGAACACATCAACAGCGTGCTCGGCATCAAGTCGGTCGAGGAGGAAGCGCCGCCGGAAATCGCCGCCCTCGCCGAGGAACGCCAAGCCGCCCGCAAGGCCAAAAACTTCGCCCGCTCCGACCAGATCCGCGACGAACTCGCCGCCCAAGGCTGGATCATCGAGGACACCCCCAAAGGCCCCCGAGTCAAGCGCGCTTAATCCAAGCACGACTCCGCGCGGGAAGGGAGGGACGAGTTCCACCTCGTTCGAATTTATTATTGGAATAAGGCAAGGTGGAACTTGCCCCTCCAGTACTCCAAAAGGCGTTCACCGCTTTTGATTGTGGGCATCGGCGGCGTATTTGCGCTTGGCCAAGCTGGTCGATTCGTCGATGAACGACCCGCCCGGCTGCCACTCGCTCCAATCGCTCTCCGCCAGCATTGCGATTTCCCACGCCTCGCGATCAATGCCGGTGGGCTTGGCCTGCACCGAACCTTGGATTAGCAGACCGTCGCGGTTGCGGCGCTGGGCGGCCCCGGCGATTTTCTGCCCGTTAAAAAGAAGGTCGCACTTTTCCGCGCCAACGAAGCATTGCCCCGGCCCGGTTGCTCGCCTTTCCGGAGAAAGCTCGGTCTCCACACCACAAACCTTAAACGCATGACGAACCCATTCGTGCACACATCGGTAACTCTCTTCGGCTTTCAGTTGCCATGCCGGATGAGCCGGCGGAAAAGTCAGGCTATACGTCCACTCTGCCTCGTCGTGCAGCACAACTCCCCCGCCAGTCGGCCGGCGGATGAGCGGTCGTAACCCGGTCAACGGCTCCACATCGGCATATCGTTGAAAATACCCGAACGACGCCGATGGCTGATCCCACGAATAAAACCGCAGCACAGCTTGGCCAAGCGCGGCGGCCTGTTGCAGAAGCAGCTCGTCCCCAGCCATGTTCCAAGTCGGTGAACCGGCTTGTCCGTGCCAAATCCGGAGCGCTTGGCCGCCGGTATTCATTCGCGATATTCACCGTCTTTTTCCGACGGACAAAGCGGGGCGATCTCGCACTCGCCGCACTCCGGCTTTCTCGCGGAGCAGCGGCGACGTCCGTGAAAAATAAGCCAATGACTTAGCATCATCCAGTCGGCGCGCGGGACAAGTTTTTGCAGTCCGGTCTCGATTTTCTCCGGCGTCTTTTCCGCCGTCAAACCAAGCCTCCTGGTCAGTCGCCCCACGTGCGTATCGACGACGATGCCCTCGTTGAGGCCGAACGCGTTGCCGAGCACGACGTTGGCCGTCTTGCGCCCCACCCCGGCCAGGGCGACGAGCGCATCCATCGTCGCCGGCACCTTGCCGCCGTGAGACTCGACGAGCACGCGGCAGCAGTTTTGAATGCTCTTAGCCTTGTTGCGAAACAGGCCGATCCGCTTGATATCCTCCTGCAATTCCTCCAGCGGCACTGCGGCGTAGTCAACGGCCCGGCGATATTTTTTGAACAAGACCGCAGTGACGATGTTGACCTGCTTGTCGGTGCATTGCGCAGAGAGAATCGTCGCGATCAACAACTCGAGCGGATTGCGGTGGTCGAGTTCGCAATGCGCATCGGGATACGTCGCACGCAAGCCGCCGATGATTTTCGCCATGCGTTCGACCTTGGTCTTGTTGGATTCGCGCGGCATCAAAATCAGTTTTGCGGAAGCGCCGCCGGAGCCGGCGTTGTCGGCTCCGGCTTGAACAACACCAGCCGCCGACCCACCGAGTCGAGTTGGCGCACGGCCTCATCGACCATCGGCGAGAGCCTTGGCCGCCTCTGACCACGGCGAGGCTTAAACGACTCGATCCGCTGCCGAGTC
>JABGZB010000191.1 GCA_018674955.1 Verrucomicrobiota bacterium
GGCCAAGTGATTTCTCAAGGTGAGGTGATGCCGGGCCACTGGATGGCTATGAACACTGCCAATAGTTCTGTTGTTCTCAAGGGTGTGCCAACTACTGAACCCGTTTTCAAATTACCAGCGACTTGGGTGGATGAAGTAGAGCGCCGGAATGCCGAAATGGCCGGGTACACTGTTGTTGATTCTTCGTCTGTTATGGTCACTCATTTAAGTGAGTCCATTCGGCGTCATTCCTACCAGATACTCACGAGGCAGGACGTCCAAGTGCTTTTGGATAATTTGAAGGATGATCACCCGGCGCTGATTAATGAGTTGATTCCGAACATGCTAAATATCGGGCAAATCCAGAGAATCCTTCAGAACTTGTTGGCTGAGGTGATTCCCATTAGGAATCTGGTGGGGATATTGGAGCGTGTTGCTGATCATGCCGCAGCCACGAAAAACCCGGATGAACTTTCAGAGCAAGCACGGCGGGTCTTGGGCCCTGAAATTGTCAGGCCGTTCCTTACAGATGAGAATGAGGTGCAAGCTGTCACTATGGAGCCTTGGCTTGAAGAGGAAATAGCCAAGGGTCTGCAAAAGTCAGCAACAGAGTCGGTGTTATTTATGGAGCCAAAACTTGCGCAGCACATGACGCATCACCTTGCCACAGCAGTGCAACCCATGATCGGTGCTGGCCAGCAGCCAGTGGTGTTGTGCTCCACCCAGGTTCGCCTTGGATTACGGCGGTTTTTTGCATCCAATTTCCCCGAAATTGCCTTTGTTGCCTATGAGGAGTTGCCACCGAAGGTGGCCATTCAATCCACCACAGCCATTCCTGGTATGCCGTAAAATTGAATGAACTTGAGACGATTTACATCAAGCAATGCTAGGGGAGCCATTAAGGATGTGTACGATGCACTTGGCCCCGATGCGGTGATCGTGAACATCCGACCAGTGTCCAAGCCTGGATTACAGGGGTTGTTTAAATCACAGCAAGTTGAGGTGTCAGTTTTGCTTCCAGAGCAGTCCCGGATGGGACCCTCCAAAATGCAGTCACTAAAACCGGTTGAAAATGTGCCTCAACCAACACTCCCTGAAGTGACAGTTACGAAGAAGTCTGAAAACCATTATGGCACGCATTTAGATATGGTGGATGACGCAGTCATTGAACTTCCCAAACCAAGTGCAACCGTTGATAACATAGAAGTTCCCGGCCCAAATCTTAACAAAGCCACAGAGCCAGACCGTTTCGCTTCAGGAGAACATTGGGGAGCAGAGCAGGTCCTCGAAAGCGTCGGCATTCTTCCGTTGTACGTCGAGAAGATGATAAACTTGGCCAAGCGGCGATATCCCCAGTTTGAGAACGTCTCGATCAAGGAACAATTAAAACAGATCAGGTTTTGTGTTCTTGATCGTTGGACTGGTCTTGCCAGCGAAGCAAAGAAAAACGGGCACCCAAGAAAGCTTCTGGTCGGTCCCCCCGGTTGCGGCAAGACCACGGTTCTTTGCAAATGGATGACTCGAACCGTCTTAGCCAATCGCGAGTCGACCCGAGTCTGGCGTTTGGATGGCCACTTGGCTAACACAGCTGAGGTGCTTACGGTACATGCGGAAATGCTCGGCGTGCCGGTAGACCGCATATGGAAAACAGAAGAGTTTGTCGACTCGGTCACGCAGTTCATTGATATCCCGGGCGTGATGCCACGCGATGCCGGAGGGATGAAATCACTCGTGTCATTGACCAACAAAATACAACCGGCTGAATGCCTGCTCGTGCTCAATTCGGCTTATGAGTTGAGTCACCTTGTTCGGTTGGTTCGCTCATTCAGCGATCTTCCGATTAACGGTTTGGTGATGACCCATCTGGATGAGGAGGCCAAGTGGAGCAAACTCTGGAACCTGACCTTGGCCACGGATTTACCAATCCTTTTCTGGTCAGGAGGGCAGGAGATGCCGGGAGATTTTGTGGAGATAACGCCCCAAGATCTCTTCGGAGCTGTCATGGGGCAACTCGAATCCGAAGAAGCGCCTTTACCAACCTAACTGATACATTGTTAAGGAATTAGGTCGTCAAAGGTCTTTTCCGGCGATTGCGTTTATCATACCCTCAAAACACATTCTTGGCACTGCTCCTGCTTGGTTTATGCCAGATGAATGTGAGTTTGTATCAAGCCGCAGCCGCGATGGACGCTTCATCCCGCTGGCAGGAGGCTGTTTCAGAGAACTTGGCTGAGATTTCACGGCCCGGGTTCAAGAAGCATAATATCTCATTTTCATCAATGGTAGCCGGCAAAATGGAGAGGCCTTTTGAGTCGATTGTCAAAACCACGAACACGGTTGGAGTTGAGACTCAGTCGACCGTGATTGGTGATAAACCGTTTCAACTACCCAAGCCGAGATTGACGAGCAATTTTGAGCAGGGTCCCATTCAGGGCACGCAGATCAAGACGGATATAGCACTGGTGGGGGACGGGTTTTTACAGGTGCAGGATCAACAGGGAAACACATTCTTCACGAGGGACGGTGAATTGAAGCTGCTGACGACCGGTGAGTTGGTGACCAAGGAAGGTTATTCCACTGGCCTACAACTGAACGATCCGAGCCAGTTGAGTACGTTGCTCATTGCCAAGAACGGAACGGCAAGTCAGGCGGGTGAACAAGTCGGGCAGTTGCAGTTGGTTGCCTTCAACGATCCAACAAAACTAACCCGCATATCCGGGGCTTACTATCGCGCGGATGATCCCAATGATCCCGGAATGCCAGTCGAAAACCTGACCCCGAAAGACAAGGGGTACACGCATGTGGAACATGGCTTTCTCGAGCAATCCAATAGTTCTTCTTTGTCAGAAATGACAAACCTGATCCGTTCCCTCCGCCACTTTGAGGCTAACCAGCAGGTCATTCGGGCTCACGACCAGCGGCTTGGACAGACAATACAGGCATTGGCAAATACTCAGTAATTATAAGGTAAGAAAATGATTAGAGCACTATACACATCAGCATCCGGGATGAACTCCCAGCAAATGAACCTGGATGTGATTGCAAACAACTTGGCCAACGTCAACACGTCGGGTTTCAAGAAGAGTAAAATCGAGTTCCAGGATTTGTTGTACGACATGAAAAAAATCCAAGGAGCAGAAGCCGGAGACGGCCAGTTGACGCCCGGGGGAATTCAGGTTGGCCACGGATCACGCCCGGTTTCAACAAGCAAAGTTTTCACCACTGGCGACTTGGTGCAAACCGATGAGCGGTTGGACATGGCAATTGCGGGCGCCGGTTTTTTTGAGGTTCAAATGCCAGGGGGATTTCAAGGCTATA
>JABGZB010000015.1 GCA_018674955.1 Verrucomicrobiota bacterium
CAAGTCATCATCAAGCCAGCGCCGAAGAGTGGTGCCCGTGGTTTTCCCGCTCTCGGTTGCCTTGATTTTTTGAAGAATCCCCTCCCAGTCATCGCATATTCGAGTCAAATGCTTCAAGTGATAGTCTTGAATGTTTTTAGCGGCCTCCCTTGCGGCGAACACCTCCAACGATTCGCGAAATTCATAGAGTTGAACAATTTCCTTACGGTTCAACTTGCGCACAAAATTCCCTCCCCCGGGCAGATGTTCAAGTAGTCCCTCGCTGGTAAGGCGGTTGAGTGCTTCGCGCACGGGAACCATGCTGGTTCCCAGTTCAATGGCCATTTTTCGGTTCACAAGACGTGTCCCGGGAGAAAGCTTTCCGGTCTGGATTTGCTCCCGTATCTGCTCGTAGACCCGCTGGGCCAGGAATGATTCCTTTGCTGCCGCCATCTTGAACTCGGAGGCAATATAAGCCACAGCTAAACCGACCATTGCAACCCCATTGAAACAGGAGCGAAAAAACCGGGCAACCGAACGTCATCAGACTTGACTCGGCCGAATAGCGAAATTTGTATCCTTCTCCTGATGAAAATCAAACGTAATTCGACAAAGGCATTCACCCTGATTGAACTGTTGGTGGTGATCGCGATCATTGCCATTCTGGCCGGGCTGCTGCTCCCGGCACTCAGCCAAGCCAAAAACAAGGCTCAGCGCACGAGTTGCACCAACAATCTGCGGCAAATCGGGCTGGCTCTGGTGGCGTACTCGGGCGATTACGACGACCAAATCCCCCCCACGATGTTCAATCCGAAAAAGAATGTCGCCTCCGAGCCATGGATGAGCTACCTCATGTTTGGCGGCTCCGATGGCCAGCGGGCGAACACACAATCACCCATGAACCTGGGCTATCTCTACACCGTTGGCCTGATCACTTCGGGCGGATCTTATTACGACCCCGGCTTGCGGCACGCCGATTCGCTGCCGATCAAACAAGAACTGAAAAACTACCAAAGCCCCAATGTGCCCTGGCCCATGTGCTACCGGGGCCGTGTGCGGGGTAATTACATGTACTACCCGCAGTCGGACCGACTTGCCCAGCCCAACCCGAAAAACGACATGGTGGCCCAATGGCGACTGGTGGCCACCAAGGCTGGCCAATTCTCCTCCAGTAGCACCATCGTCACCGACCTGATTTACACCGAGGCCACCCGGCCGCACACCAGCAACAACAACCCAAGCGGCATCAACGCGCTTTGGGGAGACACGCATGTCTCGTTCAGCACCACCAAGTCGGCGTTTGATCCCAACCTTTGGGATGAAGGAAAGCACCATGTAGGCAAACAAAACCCCGGCGACAATCCGGTGAAATTTCGCACCATCGTCGGACTGCTCCGGCCTTGATCCACTCTCCATTTTCCCAACAAAAAAAGGCACACAAAATGTGCGCCTTTTTTGTCGGGTTGCCCACTCGAAAAATCAGCCCTTGGCCGCATCGTAATTTGCGGAGACCGCGTCCCAGTTGACAACGCTCCAAAACGCCTTTAGATAGTCCGGCCGCCTGTTTTGGTACTTGAGATAGTAGGCGTGCTCCCACACGTCGCAGCCGAGGATCGGTGTGCGGCCCTCCATCAGCGGCGTGTCCTGGTTGGCCGTGCTGCACACGCACAAGCCGCCTTCGCTGTTCACGCACACCCAAGCCCAGCCGCTGCCAAAGCGCGTCGCCCCGGCGGCCTCGAACTTGGCCTGAAAACCGGCGAAACCGCCAAACTCCGAGTTGATCGCGTCGGCCAACGCGCCGCTTGGCTCGCCGCCGCCGTTCGGGCCGAGCACGGTCCAGAACAGCGAGTGGTTAGCATGGCCACCGCCGTGGTTGCGCACTGCACCGCGGATGTTCTCCGGCACGGCATCGAGGTTGCTCACCAGTTCCTCGACCGACTTCGCCTCGAGCTCGGCGTTGCCGGCGATGGCCTCGTTGAGCTTGGTGATGTAAGTGTTGTGATGTTTCCCATGGTGGATTTCCATGGTCTGCGCGTCGATGTGCGGCTCAAGCGCATCGTGCGCGTACGGGAGTTCGGGGAGTGTGTGTGCCATAATGTTTTTGGTTAAAGATTCGCCGACCAATTAGTCGCTTGGCCAAGCGGCAAACAAGCTACCAATTCCGCTAACTTGCACAAGCCATATTCCCTCGCGATTGGCCAAGTCGTAGGTAAAATGGCGTGTTCATTGGGCAGCTATCACATTGCCGTTGGCTTGCGCGTCTCCTGCGATCGGATCGCCGGAGGTTTTGCTAATAGTGTTATTAGCAACCAAGTGGCCCATGCTGGTGCCGGTAAATTGTACGGCGTGCTTGGCGACGGGCACCGAGCGGGTGTCGTGCAGTGTGTTACCGGTGAGTGTGACGTGCGCGCAGTCCGTCGCCGCCACGCCAATGACACCATCAATAAACTGGCTGCCGGTGATACTGATTCGCTGGCAGTGGGCCAACTCCAGCAGGGCGAAGAGGCCGGGCTGGCCGGTGTCAGTTTCGTCGTGAATACCGCAGCCAGTGAAAGTGATATTCTCCGATCCGGTGATGCGCACGCCGGTTCCGTAATCGGGGGTGTGGCGTCGAAACGTGTTCCCACTGACGTTAACCAAGCGCGAGTCCTCGATGAGTAAGTTTCGGTGTTTGCAGGAATAAATGGTGTTGCCGCTCAATGCGATGCCGTAGCAACCGCTGAGGTGCACGTTGTTTTCCTGACTGCCGATGACGTTGCCGCTGATGGCAAACAAACCGGGCGGGCGCGAAGCATCCGGATTTTCCCTAATGCGAATGTTCGAACCTCCGGGCGAGTCGGTGGCTTGAATTGTGTTCGATGCGATGGTCACCTCGTTCACACTCGCGCCCTCTGCATTGGTGTCGATGTAAATCTCGGCAGTCGGTTCCGGCTCTGTTTTATGTGACTTGTGATTGTTGTACTCGATGTCGTTACCGGTGATTTGCAGGTTGCGCACTTCCGAACGCTCGAGCCGGATGCCGCCCAATCGGTTGTAGCTGATGTGACAGTTAGCGATGTTGATTTGGTGCAGGTTTACGCTGTCAAGATACACTCCCACACCGGTGTTGAAGTAAATGTGACAATGACTGATGAGCACGTTGCGATTGCGCTTAATCAAATGAATGCCATGTCGGCAACTCGTCACCAACACGCCCTCGAAGATCGACTGCATCGTTCCGATCAACTCGAAGCCATCCGCCTCCGCATGCGCTCCTTCCACCTCGATGTTGCGGATCGTGGGCAGGCGCTGATGCGAGGATACGTTGCCTTGGCGCGAACCCGGATCACCCGTGCCACCGTGAGTGCCGGTCAGGCGAAACGCCGGCCCCGCGCCGGCCATCACAACCCGCGCCGTGCCGCCAGTGCCGTCGATCCCCAGCGGCCCGCGCTTGACCAAGCGAACTTCGATTGACCGTGTGATGCGATACGTGCCCGGCGGAAAATGCAGCATCCCGTCGCCCTCGTTTACGGCGTGTTGGATGGACTCAGTATCGTCCTCAACACCATCGCCCACGGCCCCAAATCGAGTTACGTTGCTCATGCCAACTTGACGAAATTCTCGAGGATCGTCAGCCCGACTTTTTGGCTTTTTTCGGGGTGGAATTGCGTCGCGTAAACATTGTCCCGCCAGATGGCCGAGGCGAACTCCACGCCGTAAGTCGTGCGGCAGGCAGCGATCGAGTCGTCCTCCGGCTGCGGATAGAAGCTGTGTACGAAATAAACGTGGCTGCCGTTCTCGACGCCCTCAAAAAGCGGGCAATCCGGCTGGACAATCTCGATTTGATTCCAGCCAATCTGCGGAACCTTCAGCCCTTGGCCTGCCGGGAAACGCACTACGCTGCCCTCAAACAACCCCATGCCGGCGGCACGACTGTCGAACTCCTCGCTCCGCTCAAACATCGCTTGATAACCGACGCAGATGCCTAGGAACGGTCGGCCGGTTTTGATAAACTCCCGCGACGCCGCGAGCAGTTCTTGCCGCTGCATGGCGTTGACGCAGTCGTCGAACGCGCCGACACCGGGCAGCACCACCGCCGCCGCGTCCTTCGTGCCGTCGGGCGACTGGACCAACTCCACATCGCCGCCGACGAAGCGAAGCGCCTTCTCCACGCTTCGTAGATTCCCCGCGCCATAATCGAGTAGCGCGATCATCGAACGCGCTTGAGCCAGCCTTTCGGGTGGTGCGTGATTATGAAACGGTCACAGCGTTCTTGGTCGATCTCGAACTCCGGGTGCTTGGCTAAATATTTCTCGAGCGCCGGCAACGGCCCTGGACGACCTTTGCGAAACATGAACAGCTCGTCGATGATGCCGTCCTGCACGAGGCAGTAACTGCCGACGGTCGTCATCGGCGCGTAAATCTCCAACTCCTTCGCGACGTGTGCTTCGGAGTGGTCGCTGTCGAGGATCACCAACACCGGCCCCGTCTCCGCCTGGGCCATCGCGCGGATTTGCCCGGCGATTTCTTCCGACACCGAGCTGCCGACAAGGTAGGTCACCCGCGGGTGCGACAGGTCGTGCAGTTTCTCGATGTCCACCGAGACGACTTTGCCGTCGGTGCCCATGAGGTCGAACAACTGCGCGTAAAAGTAAGCCGAGCCGCCCCGGTTCGTGCCGCACTCGATGATCAGCGACGGCTTCACGTCGTAAATCGTCTCCTGCGCGATCCAGAGGTCGAACGTGTTTTGCCAAATCGGCTTGCCGAGCCAGTTGCTCGTGCCGAAGTTGTTTGTCTTGGTGACGAGTTGGTGGAAAAATAGCTTCTCCACGGTGCGCGCAAACAGCGCGTTGTAGAGGGAGATCACCAAGCTGCGAAGGTGCATGTACATATCAATTAAAACAGGCGGACAACCGCTCCCGCCGGTCGCGAACCGTATGGCCGCAGCCACGCAGTGGCAATCCCCGTTTGCCCATCGACACCCTTCGACCTAGCCGTGAAAAACCCCCTTACGCAATCGCTGCGCTGCTGGCGCGAGTGGCGTCGCCAGCAAAAACTGCACGGCCGCTTCGCCTTCGCCGACGCGCGAATGCAGGTCAACCGGGTGGTTTCCCCGGCCAGACTCCACAGCATGGCCGCGGCCAGAAGCCTAGCCAACGAAGCCGAAATCACGCAGGCAGGGGACGCTTGGCAGGTGCAGTTGCGCGACAGCGGGCTGAGTTTTTTCTGGCCAAGCGATCCGGATCAAAACCTGCACTTTGTCATCGAGCAGGAGTTTTCCGCCGCCAACCCGCACCACTACACCACCTCGCCGATCCGCCTCTCGCCCGAGAGCACCGTGTTCGACGTCGGCGCGTGCGAGGGGCTGTTTGCGTTTCGCGCCCTCAAGGACGGCTTGGCCAAGCGCGTGGTCTGTTTCGAGCCAAGCGAACGGATGGCCGCCCTGCTCCATCGCGGCGCCGAGACCAACGGCTTAGCCAACGGTATCACCATTGAGCACTGCGGTGTCGGCAGCCAAACCGGCCAAGCGCGAATGATCGCCGGCGACAACCCAGACGCCGGTTATCTCGAGTACCTGCCAAGCGGCGGGTCGCACGCCGACGCCGTGCCGGTCACGAGTATCGACGACTACTGCCGCAGCCACCAGTCGGCGCTTGGCCCGGGCGACCTCATCAAGGCCGACGCCGAGGGCGCGGACCTTGATGTCTTGCTCGGTGCCGAGGAACAAATTCGTAACGGCGCACCACAACTCGCCATCACGACATATCACGTCGATGTCCACGCCGAGCGAATGATCGCATGGCTGCGCGAGATCCGTCCGGACTACTCGCTGCGGCTCAAGGGGTTTTCGTTTTGGACCACCAAGCCGCGCCCGGTGCTGCTGCAAGCCTCGACGCTTCCATGACCGGATCGCCTCCACTCATCGTCGGCTTGGGCGAGGCGCTTTACGACCTGCTCCCCGCCGGCCCGGCGCTCGGAGGCGCGCCGCTCAACGCCGCCGTCCAGTCGCACCAACTTGGCAACAACGCCGTGGTGGCCAGCCGCATCGGCGACGACGCGCTTGGCCAAACGCTGCTCGATGACTTGGCCGGGCGCGGTATGGACACGAGCTTCATCCAACGCGATCCAGACGCCCCGACCGGCACTGTCGAGATCACCCTTCGAGACGGCGAACCGGAGTACGAAATCATCGGCGACACCGCATGGAACCGGCTCGCTTGGGACGAGTCGCTCGCCGACTTGGCCAAGCGGTGCGACGCCGTTTGTTTTGGCACGCTTGGCCAGCGGCTCGAACCGGCGCGATCGACGATCCAAAAATTCGTTGCCGCCGCCAGCCAAACGGTGCGCCTGTTCGACCTCAACCTGCGACAGGACTATTTCTCGGCTGAGTTGCTCGAGGCCGGCTGCCGCGCCGCCTCAATCGTCAAGATGAACGAGGCCGAACTGGCCACCGTCGCCCCGCTGCTCGGCCTTGGCCAACTAGAGGAAATCCGGCAGTTGATTGAGCATTTCGACCTCGATTTGTTCGTGCTAACACGCGGCAAACTCGGGACTGAACTGCACACCGCCGACTCGGTCACGATTGGCCAACCGGCCAAGTTCGCCACGGAACCGGACGCCGACTCGGTCGGTGCTGGCGATGCGTGCTGCGCGGCGATCCTCCACGGCGCGGTTCGCCGCTGGTCGCTCCAGCAGACCGCCGACTTGGCCAACCGGCTCGGGGCGTTCGTCGCCTCGCGCCAGGGTGCCACGCCGGAGTTGCCTGCCGAACTTCTTCCGAGCGGCAAGAATTGATTCCCGCTTTACACTGGGGCGGGTTCCAATCACTCTCCCCGTCTCGCGCGGGTACGCCGCGTGCCTCCACGATGAGCAAGGACAAAAAAGACGAAAAGAATTCAATGGGAAAACTTGAGGAACTGTTTCTCAAGTCACGAACCATCATGCTGTACGGCGAAATCAACCAAAAGGTGGCGCGCGAATTCTGCACCAAGCTGCAACTTCTCGCCTCCGAGTCTGACAATGACATTACTGTGTACGTCAACTCACCCGGCGGCCACGTGGAGTCGGGCGACAGCATTCACGACATGATCCGGTTCGTAAAGCCGCGCGTGAAAGTCGTCGGCACCGGCTGGGTAGCCAGCGCTGGGGCACTCATCTACGCGGCCCCACCGCTCGAGGATCGCTACAGCCTGCCCAACACCCGTTACATGCTGCACCAGCCCAGCGGCGGTGTCGGTGGCCAAGCATCGGACATCAGCATCGAGGCGGACCAGATCGTCAGGATGCGCGAACGCCTCAACCAGATTTTCGCCGACCAAACCGGCCAACCGATCGAGACGATCGCCAAGGACACGGACCGCAACTTTTGGATGACGCCGGAGGATGCAAAAAATTACGGGCTCGTCGGGAAAATCATCCAGTCGGAAGACGAGTTGTAAGCCGTATCCGCTCGCTACGGGTTGACTGGCGTCACCAGCCTGAAGAACCGCTCACGACTAACCCGGGGAGAGATCGTACGTGACACCTTCCCGCTCGTTTCTGGAAAGAAATTGCTCAACGGCTGCCACGCCTGATTCAGCGACGGGCTAGTTTCCAGCGAATAACTCCGCCGCTGCACTCCTGTAAAGCTCACCCGCAACATACCGTTGGGCAAGCGCGTCATGGTTAGGACTAAATCGTCCACCGGCTTGACCAAGCCGGAATTGTCGCTGCCGGGGCTGCCACTGAAGATTACGCTGACCCGAAAACCAAGCTCGCTCTCTCTGTCGGCGGCCAACGAAAAACCTTGGCCGTCAGCCTGCTCCGGCCACGGTGCGGCGTCATCGTACGCCACGCTGAGCACCGGCGCGCCAATCCCGACCGACAACGTGATCGTCTCCCCCTCGTTTGCCAGTCTGCCCTCGAAGATTCCGTTCACAACAAGGCCGGGGTAACGGCTCTGCAGCGCCGCCCGGTTTCTGCCGAGCAGAAAAAGTTCGCCGCTTGCGAGCATGCTCCCCTCGGGAAAAATATAACTGATGCCGCTGCTGAAAAACAGACCGCTCAAGTCCAGCGGCGATTCGCCGATGTTTTTCAATTCAAGAAATTCGAACTCGCCGGCGCTAACGCCCGCTTGGCCAAGCGGGTTGTACATGATCTCGTTGAACGCTAGGCCCGCGCGGAGACCGGCCAAGTCCGGTTCGCCGGCGACGAACTCCACCGGCGCTGACCAGTGACTCCAAGCCATCGTGCCGTTGCGCATCCGCACGCGGGCACGGTAAGTGCCTCCCTTGCGGATGGCACTTTGCGGGACAGCCACGGTCCCGACAAACTCATCAGCCTCCAGTTCCCAAACCGGGTTGAGTTCGTACTTCCACGGTTGACCAATCTCGAAAAACGGCGTCTTTGGATTGGACACCTCCGCCAGCCGCCACTGGATGCCGGTGAACTTTTTGTTGTTAGGCGACCGGCCAGGCTCGAACGAACTGGTCTTGAAGCGCAGCTCGTTCAACGCAAAACCGCCCGGCCCGTCGTAAGTGATCGCCGGTGTGTTGGGGATGTCGGTGAACTTGGCCTCGTACTCGAGGTAGTTGTAGCCGTAACCGCTCGGGTCACCGTCTCCAATGCTCCATCGCTCAGGATCGGTGTCAGTCATGAAATCGAGCATATGCTGCATCATGCCCTCGTGATCCTTGCTCTTGAGCCGCCGTGACCACGTGCCGCCACGGTTGCCCTGGCTCTTGGGCGAAACGTAAAACTGTCCGCGATGGCTGCTCGCGGTTCGCGGGTGGTAATTCCACATGAACTGATCGACGTCAACGAACGTCAGCGGATCGCCCGGCGGATTGATGAAGCGCGCGTGCTCGTCGATGAACTGGCCGATTTGGCCGCCAGTTGGCGAGGCGTCATCGAGCAACAAATCGAGCAGATCACGCGCGCGGTTCTTAAACTCGATTTTCAACGCCCTGTGCTGGCTCAGGCAGCGTTCAATATTGATCGAGCCCTGCCAGTGCGTCTCCGGAATAATTAACATATCCAAGTCCCACGGCACAGGATGCCAATGGCCGTCAGGATGATGATAAAACACCTTGTTCCAGCCTTCGCGGATATCGACGTTGCTGATGATCCGGTTCACACAGCGAAACGTGTAATACGTCGGCAGATCGAGATTGTCGCGCCACCACTGGAGCGGCTGCGAGCGGCCGTAGCCACTCCGAAAACTATTCCAGTCCGACGAGGTGATGGATTGAGTCGATCCTTGGTTGCGCTTGTCGCCGTTGCTTCGCTCGATCTTGTAAACGTTGCCATCCGGCAAGCCGCGTTCATCGAGAAACCGGCTGTCAGTGTGCTCGATGTACAGGTACAGACCCCACAAATCTCCGTTGTATTGCGCGTTGCGCGAGCCGGTCGGCGCCTCCTCGGCATCATCAATCACGCGAAAATGCACAAAGTGCGTCGCAGGCGCCAAGCCGCCAGCCAGACTGTACAGCTTGAAGCCGATCGCCTCCTCCATGCCGGCCATGCCCCGGTTGACCGGCATCCACGGCGAGGCGCAGCCGTTGAGATTGATCGTCTTTTTCGCCTGCGCGTACCTCCTGCCGTGATTGTCTCGCGCCTGCAAACCGCGTGTCCGGTTGAAATACAATCGCCACTTGTTCTTGCCGGAAACATACGTTGAAAACTCGCCGCGATTACGGAACTCGATATGGTCGTAAACCGTGCCGTCATAAACGAGTGTCCCATTGAAATGCACCGTGTCAAAAGAGCTGTTGTATTGTGAATTGGTGACGTCGGTGCTGTTGGCGATCAGGTGGTACGCCGGCAGCGACGACATGACGCTGGAGGGGAACGTCTCCTTTTGGCCGTTGACGCGATTCGAACCGGTCCAAGCCGGCACACCGTTGTAGCAGAAGTAGGCGAAGTTCGGTTGCTCGTCGTCGGCGTAAGGCAAAGTCACCGCGTTGCCGATCTTGTCCTCGACGCGAATCCGGTACCGCACGAGGGTGCGATGGCCCTGCACGCTCCGCGGAATCGTCGCCGAGAAAACCGACTCATCCGCCGTACTATCGGCCATCGGCAACTCCGTCCAACCTTGCTCGAACGCGCTGTCTGTTTTTCGGATGTAGTTCCCAGGCCTGATCGCCTGATAAAACAACGTCACCGAGGCAATTTCGTCCGGGTCGCTCACCTTCGCAGACACACGCACCGGCATGTTCGCGCTTGGTTGCTTCGGCTCATGTTTTACTTGTCGCGTTTGCGGCGGCGCATTCGCGGCAAACACGGAATTCGCCGCCGCCGGTGTCGGGATTCCCGAGGCGCCGCCAGTGTCCGACGTGCGCAACTCGGCATCGATCGAGAAATCGCTGCTGCCCAGCGTGGTGTTAAACGCGTGGATCGCGATGATATTTTTGCCCGGATTCAGGAGTTCGCCCGGATTCGAGATCACGACCTCCTCCCACACAGCCTCGTGGTTGTTCGCGAACGAGTTGTATCTCAACGTCCCGCCGGGGACGCTCACGCGCGCGACCTCTTTGCCGTTGATCCAAACCACCGCGCCGTCGTCCGCGTACACTCGCAACGCCAGCCGCGCCGGGATCTCGTTCGCTTTCACATCGAACACGCGCCGCAGGTACACCGACGAAAACTTGCCCTGCATCGAGATCGTCGTCCGGTCGTCTCCATCGCCGTAGCCGATGGGTGCGCGTCCATTTTTCCAACTGTTGTCCTCGTTGAAACCAAGCGTGCGCCAGGCGGAACGCGGCGAGGACGCTTCGCTGGCGCCCTCGCGATACCGCCAGCCTGAGCGGCCAGAAGCTATGAACGTAACAGGCTCAACGGCAACAACTTGCATTCCTGAAGAACGCCACGAACCAGCCAGGTCGTTGTCGAGCGAGGGATGAATCAGCTCCATCGAACTGCCCGCGCCACTCGCCGCCGTTGGCCAGGGAAAACCGGAGCCGTAGTCCACCCGGTCAACGCGCTGATCCGTCGCGTTGCGCAGCGTCAGCACTTCGCCGTTCGAGAGCCGGTTGATGTACGGCCCGAACACAACCGACGCGCTTAACTTAAACTTGCGACGCAGCTCCGTCGGGTTCTCGGCGACAACCAGTTGGCCGCCCGGCTCAAGGGTAGTGTTCGCCGGAAAGGTGTATTGAATGCCGTTGGAAAAA
>JABGZB010000192.1 GCA_018674955.1 Verrucomicrobiota bacterium
TAACCATGACTGTATAACAGACGGTTTCGCAGAGAATTGAAGTGAAATAGCCTGCAAAACCAAGACTGCCCCGAATTTGGGGCCGCGCACCTTATTCGATCCCCACCCTCATTGCAACCCTCTTTTTGAACTTTTTTGCCTGTTTTTCGAGGCCTTTTTAGCCTTCGACAATAATGCATCGCCCGCTTGCAAGCAGCCGATTAAGCACTATTCCGTTGCAATCCTGTTCCCTCACCCATGAGCATGAACCCGTTGAGCGTGTGACCCATTCGTTGGGATATCCTAAGAGGATAAAAGGTTCGGTTGCTTGGCTGTTTCGCATTAGTCGAGTCTGCGGATAGCTTTGGGTTTTGCCTCTTTATCTTTAAACAGTGTTCTCATTGTCGGGCACTTCATAGTGCATACGAAGGAAAAAGAGTTTGTGTCAAAGAAGTATATTTGCTAGGTTCTAAATCGGCCGACGGAAGTTGATGAAACGGGTTTCCACCAGAAGGCGTGATCGCTTGTACGGTGTCAGGAAACCGGGTTGACCTTTCTGGCGGATCCCCCCGATTATTCACAACTGGAAAGTGAATTTGCCTGAGAAAAGACATCAACCGCAGAAAGGAGACGACGTAATTCAGAGGAACCCATCATTTTATGGCAAAACACCATCGTCACTGCAAAGACCATTGCGAAGATGGCCAAACTGCCAGAGTAATCCGCCTATCGCGGGCCTTTTGCGAAGTCTTCCAGAAATGCTCGCGCCTTATCCTCCAATATGGCACGCAGAGTTTTGGCAGCTTCCATCGGGTTGTCTGTCGCGTGGATTGCAGCCCTGCTGAATGAGGTCGGAGCCACCTTGTTAATGGCCGCCCGAATCGCACGTTTGATTAGAACATCGGTGTGATGAACCTGCGGGTAGCGCTTGGCGACCTTGGCCGCGCTCATATTGTCGGGAAGTGGGCCGGGTTCGGGAGCATTGCGGCACAGGAAAGCAAGTGTCGGCCCTATCGTCTCTTCCCTCCCTTTTTCGTTCCAGTTTCCTCCACGTGTCCGCTGCATCACCCTTTCGCGGGCGGCCCCATCCAGACGGATCTCTTGCTCGATCGTGAACCGTTCAGCAATTTTTTGACGGGCTATTTCTTCCAGTTCGAGACTATCGCAATCATCCCGAAGAACGATGATGGTCAGGTCTTTGGCAAGCGAGCAATCCCCCTCCATCGCGGCCTCTTCAAAACAGGTGAGGGCTTCCATGAAAGAATGACTGTCGGGCCAGCGCAGCATCAGGTCGTAAGGCATCCCCCATTTGTTGCGTACCAGGTAGTGATGCATGCCCAATAGCGTCATGTTTTCGGGAAGATCGTTGCGCTGCGCCTTGATTGCGAGCCGTTTCAATTCGGCCAGATAGTCGCGTGGGGCGTCTGTGTCGGGGGCAACGTCTGTGCCTGTCGGAATGCCTGCCCGATGTCCTTTGTGATAGCAAAGGTGATGGGCAAACGCGAAAAACTCGTCCTCAAGGCAAGGGCGATAGAACCCGCGCGGATCGCGGCTGCGGCGGGCCAGAATCGACAGCGCCCGCTCCGGTTGATAGTAGGGCATCCCGTTATAGGATGTCCCTGAGCGCCCTTCGGCTGAGTAGTAATCGCACTTGATCTTCCCCGGATAGGCCGAAGAAACATCCAGCGCGGCCATCACATCCTTGGCCGCAATCAGGTGATCCACGTCTTTCGTGTAACCCGCTTCTTCGGACTGCTCCATCGGCACCTCGGCCGCCCATCGCAACACGACATAGGCGATGCCCCGTTCTTCATAGGCAGCATAGACCGAGGCCAGATTACTGGTCTTGAAGCGGACGGTGCCTTTCTTCAGGCGCGCATGTGCAAACCGCGTCTTGAGGGCCAAATTGTGCCAGAAGTTTGGGCGGGCTTGTGTCGTGGACATGGTGAGTAATCTTACTCCAAGGGGGTCATGGCAATGCGTTGGTTGGTGGAGGGGGGACGTTTGAGCAACCTGTCTATGCGGCACTGAAACTCGTCAGCGGATGCTGGGTGATTTGCGGCCTGTTTGACTTTTTCAGTCCATACATTGCGCAACCCATTCTGATCTTGTTCAGGCGCCTTGCGGATGAAATAGGCCACAAGGTGTTCCAGCAACCAATCGGAGCGCGGCAGGCTGAAACCGGCATATTGCCAGTCGATAATGCTAAACTGTTCGGGGCTGGCGCCATTGTTGGCGATATAGATGTTTTCATCGCGCCCGTCGGCATTGAAGGCACCGGTTTCGTACATCGCGCAAATGGCGGGAATGGCGACCAATGCGGCCTGCTGGTAATCGATATCGGTTTCCTGCGACATCTCGAGGATGTTTTTGTATCCTTCTAGGAACTCGATCAACACGCCCGAACCATTCACAAGGCCAAACTTGCGATTTTCCCAAAAGGCATAAACCTTTGGCGTGGGAATGCCGCGGGCTTGGGCCTTGGAGTAGTTTATAAATTCGGTATAGGCGTATTTACGGTGTCTCAGGCGCGAAATGGGGTTTCGAAGCGGAAAGATTTTGATGACTACGCTGGTCCCACCCACGCCATCAGCCTTGATCTTGGTGACAAGTCGCTGGCGCGCCTTTTTCAGCAAGGTGGCTTGTGGGTCAAGGTCGTCAAAGCGGGGGTTCGGCAGTGTTTCCATCAGGTGCTTTGCGGCCGCATCACTGACCAGCGGCGTGAACCAGAACGTGGTTCCATCCGTCCGGCGACACTCCTGACAATCCTGAAAGCTGAGAGAGGCTTTTGACGTGGGACAGACCATTACACACTCCGTTCCCAAGCGAGAAGCAAAAAAACGCCCACGACCAGATAGCCGGAGGCGTTGGAAAGAAAATCAGGCCAAGAGATTACTCGGACTTTTCTTTCTTCTCTTGAACGATCTCTTCGCCGGTTTCCTAGTCGACAACTTTCATCGACAGACTCCAACACCCTCGACTTCTTGCTGCCCAAGCGCATTTCACCCCGAAAGCTAAGTGCAAGGTGCAATCGATCGACTTGAGGAAGGTCGCACGGTGATTTGCGTGGCCTACCCTCTGCACAAACCGGGCAGTCGAGCGATTGAAAGAACAACTTTCCGAAGCGGGCTAAGACTGTAGGTGCCAAAGGGGCTGGATACATCATTATCGATTTCGAGCATTACATATATTGAAAGTACAACTTGGGATTATTATTCATTTCGTATATTTGGGTTGCCCGATGAAGAAGACCATCCGGGTCCTTCCACGCGAAATTTTAAGAACGGATGGTCCGACTTAGTGTTATTCTGTCCAATATTTTTCAAGCCAAGGGGATGGGCGAATAAGGCGCCACCATTTCCCGCTTTCCCCGATCAGGGCATCTGGTGGATTGGGTACCCCATGGAAAATAATCACTCTTGAGTTTTCTGGTATCCGGGGTGTTTGGTACCACGACTTTGGCCAAGGGGGAACACAGTGGTATTTAAAACTCGGACACCATTCGTCAGGCCAGAATTTCAGTATCCCCAGTTTTCGGATTTCAGAAGACAGGTAAGCCTGTTCGTGCCTGAATTGTTTCCTGATCTCAACGAAATTATCCGTGAAATTCTTGAGTATGTGAGGATATCTCCCAACCTCAAACCTGAACACAGAAGAGTTTCCAATCATCCTGGCTGGTCGATGCTTGTCGTGGATAATTGCAAATTCAGCTTCAAATTCGAACAAGCAATCGATACTCCCAACAATGACGACATCCAAATCGAGGAATAGCGTTGGGCCGGAAAGATTCCCAAAGTTTTCCGCGTACAACGTCAACTTCATCCAGCCTCGCTCCGGCAAACCTTCTGGTATGTCAAGTTCAGGAAGTGGTTGGATTTCCACCTCAGGGCGAATCCCATCGGGAACCTCAGTGAAACAGATAAATCGGAAATCAAACGTTAGGTTTCTGGCAACCATTCCATAAAGACGGTTGACATATTCGGGGCCAAACTTATCCCCCCACTTCATGCAAATAACATTCACAACAATTGCAAATCTCTCGCTCTTAATCAGAAATCGGCTCCTGCCCGGACTGCCATCGCCAAATCTCTAGCATCATCACCTCGTCAACTCACAAACAATTGTGGTGTGGCTTCCTTCCCGCGTCGGCAACTTAAGGTTTTTCCGCCTTACGGGTCAAGACAAGGACTTGAATTGTATTGGGAACCATCAGTTTCCATCTAAATCCATCCGCAGGCGGAAGTAGGCTTGGAGGCCGAAAATCTTCAGCGTGACGAAGGTTCGGTCGGCGACGGTCCACGGCTCGAACGGTAGGTCGCGCCATTGGTTGCTGGGCAGGAATGAACTGGTTTCCACCGTCACCGGCAGGCCGAGTTCCGCCCAACTCAGCGTGAACGTGTGCCCGAACGGATCAACGCTGATTGCCAGTCGGATATCGTTCGGCTCGTACACCACGAAGCGGGCGATCGCGCCGTTGTTGGTCGGCACGACGTCGCCCTCCAGCGCGGTGGCGCGGATGACGTTGGTGAACTGTCCCTTGGACAAGGGCATCAGCGTGAGCTGAAAATCGGCGGTGGCACCCGGCTCCACTTGGCCAAGCGCGTACACCAGCGTCCGCCCGTCACCGAGCACCTGCGTCGGCTCCGGCTTGGCCGACAGCAGCGTAACGCCGGCCGGCAGTTGGTTGGTCACCATCACTTGCGTCGCGACGGTTGGCCCGAAGAAAACCAAGCGGCTGTTAATTTGCACCGGCTGCCCCGGCCGGAAGTCCGGCTTGGCCAAAGTCGAGGTCATTTGCAGGTCGCCCGGGGCCGTGGCGGTGAAGATCGCGTCACTGGCCACCTCGCCGTCGGGCGTGATGATCGATACCGGGCCGGTCGAGGCGTTCGCCGGTACAAGCGCCACGAGTTCGTTGACCGACCGGCGCTCGAACACCGCCACGCCGGTGCCGAATTTCAAAAACAAAATCTTGTGAAACCCGGCGCCGCGGATGATGACCATGGTTTGCGCCGGGCCGATGACCGGCTCGAACGAGTCGATGCGCGGCAGCACGGCAAACGAGTTGGTGCTTATCCAGCGGCCACCCGGCGCGGCCAACTCGATGCCGCCGCCGAGCAGATCGGTGGCGACGGTGAACTTGAGTTTGTCGTTGCTCATCACCTCGAACGGCACGGCTTGCCCGCCGATCCGCAGCGACTCGAGCCCGAGAAAATTCCGACCGACGAACTCCACCTCATCCCCCGGCTTCGCCGCCAGTTTCTCCGGCTTGCCCAAGCGCGGCGGCAGGAAAAAGGTTGCCTCGCTTGTGAAATCACCGAGCGCACTGAGCAGCTTGACCGGGCCGGACCGGGCATCCGGCGGCACGGTGACGCTGAGTTGCGTCGGCGCCGGGGCGTTGAACGCCGCCGCCTTCACGCCGCCGAACTCCACCGCCGTGGTGCGGTCGAGGTTGCGGCCGTGCAGTTTCAACTTCGTGCCAGCGACGGCTGTGCCCGGCTCGAAGCCGGTGATGTGCGGGCCATTGCCAATGATAGTCAGCTTGTCGGCGGTCGTGCCGGAACCGAATGCGTTTTGCACCGTCAACGCGCCGGTCGCGGCGTTGAGCGGCAACTCGACGCGGAGCTGCGTCGGCGCGGTGACAGTGAAGCGTACGGCCATTCCGCCGAGCAACACGCGGGTCGCTCCGGTGAAGTTCGCGCCGCGCACCGTCACCCACTTGGCCGGCGCGGCGAGCAACGGGTCGAACGACTCGATCACCGGCGCGCGAGTCACGGTGAGCGCCGCGCTACTCATCCCGAAGCCGAATGCGTTGGTGACTTTTACGAGACCGCTCGTCGCGTTGGCGGGGACCGTGAAGTCGAGTTGCTGCGGCGACGGCGTGCTTTGTCCCGCCGCCCGGGCCACGCCGACGTGCACGGCGGTGACTTGGCGGAAATTCACGCCGCGCAATGTCACCTTCATCCCGGGCGCGGCGAGTGGCGGCGACACGCTTGTGATCACCGGTGCTCGGGTGATGGTGAAAAAGTCCTCGGTGACCGCTTGGCCAAGCGCGGAGGCGAGGGTGATTTTTCCGCTGGCGGCGGCCGGGACGGTGGCCTTGATTTGCGTGTCGGCCACGACGCTAAAGCCGGCCCGCACATTGCCGAACCACACGGCGACGACCGGCTTGAAGTTGACACCGCGAACGACGACCGAGTCGCCGGGCGCGCCCACCCACGAGTCGAGGCTGTCGATGATCGGCCCCGGGCCGGCGACAATGAACGGCTCGCTGCTTGTGCCCGTTTCGTCGTGCGAAATTGTGATCGCGCCGTCGGTGACATTGGGCGGCACGACGGCACGAATCTGCGTCGCCGCCGTCACACTGAAGCTGGCCGGGCGACCGCCAAACTTCACCGCAGTGACACCGGTGAAGTTTTGCCCTTCAATGGTCACGATCGTCCCATCCCAACCACGCGCAGGATGAAAACCGGTGATGCGCGGCGCGACGGCAAACGGCATCGGCATGGTGATGTCGCCAACCGGCGTGGCCAGTATTGGCCTGGCCGTGGTGGCGGTGTTGGGGACGGTGGCGTGAATCTCGAACACGTGCGGCCTGCCCTGGCTGTCGATGACGGTGACCGCCTCCCAGTCGGCCAGCGCGCTGCCGAACTTTACCTCACTCACCAGTTGCAACTCCTTGCCAGTGAAAACGACGCGCGTGCCGGGACGTCCGTGGCGCGGTTGCATCTCGGTGACGACCGGAACGGCGCGGAGTCCGCTTGGCCAAGCGACGAACACGGCGGCGGCGGCCAGCCAAGCGGAGCGGGAAGTTTTGCGGGCTCGGCGCACGTCGGCTCAGGCAATGCCCAAGGTCTTTTTGCCCTCCTCGCTGATCATCGACTGGTGCCAGGGCGGATCCCAGACGACCTCGACGCTGGCGTCGGCGATGCCCGTCAGGGAGAGAATGCGGTTTTGGGCGTCGGCGGCGATTGCCGGGCCCATGCCGCAACCGGGCGCGGTGAGGGTCATTTTCATTTGCACCCGTTTGCCGCCGTCGTCGGGCAATTCATCCATGCAAAGGTCGTACACGAGGCCAAGGTCCACGATGTTCACCGGGATCTCCGGATCGTATACCTGCTTGAGTGAATCCCAAACCTCCTGCTCGGTGGCCGGCTCACCGGACTCGCGCTGCTTGGCCTCGTTCGGCACCTCGAAGCCAAGCGCGTCAGCATCGCTGGCATCAACTCGGAACAGTCCCTGCGGCGAACGTACGGTGTATGCGCCGCCAAGCGACTGAGTGATATCGACAGGCGTGTCGACTCCCATGGTCATCCGCTGGCCAGAGGGGATCTGCGTGACTTCGCACTCGCGGGTGAAGCGGACGGATTGAATCTCCTGCATCGGCTGATGGTCGAGGGCAGCGGCGCGAGTGTCGAGGGCGAAGTTAGCTTTCTAGTGGGGGATATTTGCCTTGCGGGGATCGACAAGAATTCGCTCTTTAATCCAAAGTAAGTCGCGATCACCACCCGGTGTTGGAGCAAAATTATAACCTCGGTTGGGAGATTTTGTTTTGTTGTGCACCCATTTTCTATTTTCCGAGTGGCCGTCAGCGAA
>JABGZB010000193.1 GCA_018674955.1 Verrucomicrobiota bacterium
GGCGGATAAGTTGATGCGCAACATCCGCGACGCGAAGGGCTTGAAGGCGCAGTTGGCCGCTGCCACCGAACTCTACAAGGGCATCGCCGACGTCGAAAACAAGGAGGCAGTGCTGACCGAGGTGTTGGGGATTTTAAACATCGCAATCAAGAATCATCTGACGTTCAAGCCGTCTCTCGCGCTTGAGGCGATTTTGGTGCGTGATGCAATCTGCTCGCAGTCTGAAATGACGCCGCAGGAAGGCGAGTTCAATGCTGCCGCCATTTTTGAAAAAGCGGATGACTTAGCCGCAGTGATCGAGGGGCTTTCCGCAGCCAAGCAGAAACTTGCGCTTGAAGCATTCCGTCAGGAGCATCCGGACACATGGACCGACACCTATCTGGAATTGCTCAACAAGGCCGGCTTGAGGTTGGTGGGTGAATTGGGGCAAATGCTCATCGACACTGGCCACTTCGACAAGTTCAAGAGCAACCTGGCTAAGCTCATAAGTCGGCACGAGGCCAGCACCGACCTGATGCTGTGGTTGGGCAAAAACCGCTCCGACAGTTTCGCCGACATTCTTGGCCCGGAGGTGTTTCGCGCCATGATGGCGGCGATCGAGAGGGATCGTTTTGAGGACAGGAAAACCAGCAAACTGGGTGATTTAATTCTCAGCGACCAGGAACTGATCACCGACCTGATCGGCTCCGCTGACGTCGAGATGGTCGAGGATCTCGTGCGTGCCCTGCAGGCGACAAACAGTTTTGACGATATGGACAAACGCTCGTTGCTGGGCCGCATCGTCAAGGCGTTCCCGTCCATTCAGCCGATGATTTCCGGCGAGCAATCCAAGGAAGACAACGCCCTCATTGTCTCCTGGGCTAGCCTCGAACGGCGCAAACTCGAGTACGAGGAACTCGTTAAGGAGAAAATTCCAGCGAACTCAAGGGAAATTGCCATCGCCCGAAGCTACGGCGATTTGCGCGAGAACCACGAGTTCAAAGCCGCCAAGGAAATGCAGAAACTCCTGATGTCCCGCAAGGGCGAACTGGAGGTCGACTTGACACGCGCCCGTGGCACCGACTTCGCCGACGCCACGATCGACGCGGTCACCGTTGGCAACAAGGTCAGCGTGACGAACCTCAACACAAACAAGCCTGAGACATTCATCGTCCTCGGCGCTTGGGACGGCGACCCCGACAACCAGATTCTCAGTTACCTCACGCCTCTCGGGCAGGCGTTCCTCGGCAAGAAGCCGGGCGAGGAAGCGGTGTTCGAAATCGATCAAGATCCCAAGCGCTACCGAATCGAATCCATCGAGCAACACACCGTCGCTGGGCCAAGCGCTGTCGCCGATGAGGATGAGGAAGCCGAGGCGGAACCGGCCGAGGCAGCCGAGTAACGAATACAATCTCCACCATGCCCCGGTCGTGATGACCGGGGCTTTTTTTGTTTACAGCGCTTGCAGCAAGCGGCCGACGATGTCTTCCGCCGCCGAGCCGTAGCCGCCGCCGAAAATATTGTAATGGTTGAGCGTGTGGTAAAGCCGATACAGCAGCTTGCGCGTCGGGTAACCGGGATCGAGCGGCCACTCCGCTTCGTACGTCGACCAAAAATCATTCCCAAAGCCACCGAACATTTCCGTCAACCCAAACTCCGCCTCGCGGTCGCCACAGTACGTTGCTGGATCAAAAACCACCGGCTCGCCGCCCGGGCCGAATGCCACATTGCCACTCCACAAATCGCCGTGCAGCAGCGACACCCTCGGCTCGTAGTCGGTGAAAAAATCACCGAGTTGGCCGAGCAATTCCTCCGCACCGTTGAGCCGCAAGCCGTTGAGCTTGGCCAAGCGGCACTGAAAGCCAAGCCGGTGTTCGCGCAGGAACGCCACCCAGTCGCCGCTCGCCGGGTTCGCCTGTGGCGTGCTGCCGATCGTGTTGTCGCGTCGCCAGCCAAAGTGCGGCTGCGGCACGGCGTGTAACTTGGCCAAGCGGCGGCCAAGCTCCGATTGCGATCCACCACCGCCCAACTCGATGTGCTCCAGCACGAGATACGACTGGCCGCCGCTGATGCCGCGGCAAACAGGGTGGGGGACGCGGATAGTTTCGGTGGCGGCAATGTCACACAGGCCGTCGGCCTCGGCCTCGAACATTTCCAGTTCGTCAGCGCGATTGAGCTTGGCGAAAAACGGGCCTCCGTCGCCGTCGAGCCGGTACGCCTCATTGATGCACCCGCCGCCGACCGGGCTCGCCTTGGCCAAGCGGAACGCCTTCCCGGTGGCCTCAGAAATTTGCTCGACGATTTCGTCCCACATCGACGGTTAATTGGCGACTTGGTTGCGAACGTGTTCGAGCAAACTGGCGCAGCCGTCCTCGAGCAGGTCGAGCACCGTCTCGAATCCCTTCGGTCCGCCGTAGTAAGGATCCGGCACCTCGGTCGCGGTCGATCCGGTGACGAAGTCGCAAAACGGACGAATCTCCGCCGGGCTCTCCCCGGTCGGTGCCATGTTCCGGACGTTCAGCAAATTCTCGTCGTCCATCGTCAGAATCATGTCGAACGAACGATAGTCGTCATCGCAAATCTGCCGCGCTTGACCGCCGGTATTGATGTTGCGATTGGCCGCCGCGGCGTGCATGCGGTGATCCGGCGGGTTGCCGGTGTGAAACGCAATTGTCCCGGCCGAGTCGCACTCGATCCGATCGGCCAAGCCTTCGACCTCGATCAAGTGTCGCATCACCGCTTCACCGGCAGGGGAGCGGCAGATATTTCCCATGCAGACAAACAACAACTTGTACTGACGCATGGCCGGCAACTTACCCGCCCGCTTGGCCAAGGGCAATCCGGCGCTTGGCCAAGCTTGAATTTGGGAAGCTATGCCGCTAAAAAAAGCGCGTGAACCGTCGAACTTTTCTGGGAACCAGCGCGGCTGGTTTGGCTTACTCCTCCATCGCCGCGACTGCGGCCGATATCGCCAAAGGTCCGACCAAGTGCGTAGCGCTGATCGGCACCGGTTGGTACGGCAAAGTGGATTTGCTCCGGCTCATCCAGGTCGCCCCCGTCGAGGTGGTTGCGTTGGCCGATGTGGACAGCACAATGCTTTCCGGCGCAGCCGACATCGTGGCCAAGCGGCAGAAGTCCGGCAAACGCCCCAAGACTTACGGCGATTACCGGACGCTGCTCAAAGAAAACAAACTCGACCTCGTACTCATTGCCACGCCGGATCACTGGCATGCGTTGCCGATGATCGACGCCGTCAAGGCCGGGTGCGACGTGTACGTGCAAAAGCCGACAAGCATCGACGTCGTCGAAAGCCAGGCGATGCTCGCTGCTGCCCGCAAATACAATCGCGTCGTGCAAGTGGGCACGCAGCGCCGCAGCACGCCGCATCTCATGGAGGCCCGCGAGCAGATCGTCGCAAAGGGCCTGCTCGGCAATGTCGCCCACGCCGAAGTTTGCTGCTACTACCACATGCGCAACCGGAGCAACCCGGCCGACAGTCAGCCGCCGGCGAATCTCGACTACGACATGTGGAGCGGCCCGGCGCCGCGGCGACCGTACAGCGAACTTTGCCATCCGCGCACCTGGCGGGCGTTCACTGAGTACAGCAACGGCATCGTCGGCGACATGTGCGTGCACATGCTCGACACAGTCCGCTGGATGCTCGACCTCGGCTGGCCAAGTAGCATCGTGTCGCAGGGCGGCATTCTCGTCGACAAACAGGCCAAGGCCAACACCACTGACACACAGACAGCATGCTTCGACTTCGACGACCTGCAGGTCGTCTGGCAGCACCGCGCCTGGGGCCACGCGCCCGACCCGGACTACCCGTGGGCGGCGTTCCTCTACGGCGACAAGGGCACGCTGAAATTGAGCGTGAACGGCTACGACTTCATCCCGCGCGGCGGCGGGGCCAAGCCAGTACATCGCGACGTCAATATGGAACTCGAGGAATACCCCGAGGACAAAACCGAGAAGGCGCTCGAGCGGCACGTCGCCCCGGCGGTCCGGGTGCACATGATTGATTTCCTCAATGCCGTGGCCAAGCGCAGTCGCCCCGTTGCCGACATCGAGCAGGGCCACATCTCCACCGTCAGTTGCATCCTGGCCAACCTCTCACAGCGACTGGGCGGGCGTGCGTTGCGATGGGACGCAAAGACACATACCGTCATCGACGACCCCGAGGCCAATAAACTGCTCAACCGACCCTACCGCGCCCCGTGGATTCACCCCACGCCGGAAACCGTCTGATGCCGGTCAAGCGCTTGGCCAAAGGGGTTATTCGCCGGTGAGCTTTATGCACTGGAGACTTTTCTGGTCTCGGACGAAGAGTTGGCCGTCGGCGTAGGCGGGGAAACTCCAAGTTTTGCCACAGATCTGCATTCGGTCCAGCTCCTCGTATTCCTTCGGGTTGATTTTGAGCAGTACTAGTTCACCCATTTGGCCGAGCACGAGCATTCGTTTGCCGTCGGTCAGCGTTGAGGCGTAAAACTTGCCGAAGCCGCTTTCCTCCCAGTTCAGTTTTCCCGTGGCGGTGTCAACACAGATGAACCGATCCTTCTCGGCGAAGCTGTACAGGCTGCCGTCCACGACGACCGGGGTGGCGAGGTTGATCTTGAGCTTGGGGGCGTTCCATTTTTGGTTGGCTTTGCCATTACTGCCGGTGCCGCTCATACAGAGCATGCCCTCGGAATGGGAGGCGGCGATTACGCTGTTGCCGGCGGCGATCGGCGTGACGACATTGCGAAAGTAGAGTGTGGGAACGGGTTGGCTCCAGAGCAGTTCGCCGTTTTCAGTATCCACGCTGAGAATCTTCTCGGTGGCGAGCGTGACGAATTGTCTCTTCCCGGCAAGCGTCATGATCAAAGGGCTGGCGAAGCTCGCTAGGTCGTCCTGTGATTTCCAGACGACTTTGCCACTTAATTTGTCGAAGCAAACCACGCCGGTTCCGGGGACGCCACCGACCTGACAAATGAGATGATCTCCTTCGACCAGCGGTGTACCGCTGTAGCCCCGGCGCGCTGCTGCGGCTTCATTCTGGCTTTTGTTCTTGATCCACTTGACCTTGAATTTTTTCTGATAGTCGACGCCCCAGAGCATGGAGCCGTCCTTGACACTTAGGCAACTGAGTTCGCCCCGGCAGGTCTGCACGTAGATCCGGTCGCCGTCGAAGAGCGGGGTGCAACGTGGCCCTGCACCGAAGCCATCTTCGTAGGTTTCACCGAACGCCTTTTCCCAAAGCAGCTTGCCCGTGCGTTTATCGAGCAGGCGGAGAGTCTCAAAGCCATCTTTTTCCTCAGCGATTGCGAGTCGACCGCCCTGTGTCACAGGCGCGGAATGGCCGGGGCCAACATCGATACGCCAGACAACTTTGGGGGTATCGCCCAGTCTTGCGGGGAGCCGATCGCCCTTGGCCACCTGGGCATTCGAGGTGGGGCCGCGCCATTGCGGCCAGTCGCCAGCCTGAGTCCACACAGTGCAGATGGCAAAAGCGAATGCAGTAATGAATTTGGGAGGGGTAAAATGTCTTTGCGGGTTTAATATGCTCATGAGTCAGTCAGATGGCGGTAAAACTAGGCGGCGGGACTCACGTTCGCAATATTTTCCTTTTTCCTTGTAATTTGAATGGCGCCAGCCCAATCTCTGTTAGACCGGTTGGATGATGTTGCCAAGGAGATGCCACCCCCGGAGTGTGATTGGCCAAGCGCTTTTGTTAGTGCTGGTGCTAGGCTTGGCGCAATCCATCTTGGCCGAAAGGGTCGCCTACCAGTCATCTGCATACCCTGCATTTGCGGATTGGAAGAGTGCCTGCGCCGAACTGCCGGCCAACCGCGTCCTGCTTGGCCAAGCGGCAACAGCCAAACTTGAGACAGCGCTGCCCGATTTTGAGGAGGTGGCCAAGGCGTTACTGGCGGCGTTCGAGTTGTTCAAGACCGGTTCGATGGAATCCGATGCGAACTGGGTCGGAGGCAAGCCAAAGGTGACCGAGTTTTTCAACACCAACCGCGCCTATTTTCTGAATCCGCCAATTCCGTTTCAGCCGTTCGCGCAAAAGCTGCAGGTGCCGGCCGGCAGCGAGGTGATCTTTCACGGCGATTTTCACGGCGACATTCACTCATTCATCACCATGCTCGGTTCGCTTAACCAAGCGGGCACGCTCGACGGCTTCCGCTTGGCCAAGCCGAACAGCTACATGGTGTTCCTCGGCGATTACACGGATCGTGGCAACTACGGCATCGAGGTGCTCTACACGCTGTTGCGCCTCAAGCTCGCCAACCCGGAACAAGTATTCATGGCGCGAGGCAATCACGAGGATGTGCAGATGATCTCGACCTACGGTTTCCTCGCCGAGTGCCAGAAAAAATACGCCAGAAAATTCAGACCGGCGCTGATCGGCCGGTTGTACGATTTTTTTCCGGTTGTGGTTTACGTTGGCAGCGGCACGAATTTTATCCAGTGCAACCACGGCGGATTGGAACCAGGTTACCTGCCGGGAGTGCTGCTCGATGCCAAGCCGGCGGTGGCGTATCAACTGCTCGGTCAAGTGACCGGCGGCACGTTCCTGGCGAAGCACCCGGGGTTGCTGCAATCGGCGGATCCTTTGCGACAGTCCTTTTTGAAATCCAAGATTCTCGACCACACGCCCCTCGCGCCGATGTCGCCTCTGATTAACGGCTTCATGTGGAACGACTTCACGGTGTTCGCCAGCGAGCCGGGGCTCGGCTACATGGACGGGCGCGGGTTCGTGTACGGCAAGTCTGGCACTCGAATCGTTCTCGACGCCTCCGCTGGTGCGAAGGCCAGGGTGCGCGGTGTGTTCCGGGCGCACCAACACTCCTCCGCGGTCAACCCGATGATGCGCCGCTTGGTCGCCGGCAACGGGCTGTTTCGCCATTGGCACGAACACGACAGCCTAGCCAAGGCCGATGCCACGGCGGCGGTGTTGCTCGGTGAATGCAAACTGGAGCACAGCGCCGAGCGGCCGCTGAAGGACGGCTCCGTGTGGACCTTCAACGTCGCCCCGGACAGCTATTACGGACGCGGCAATCGTTACAAGTTCGACACGTACGGTGTGCTGACTACCGGCGGGACGTTCGCCGACTGGAAGCTTCGGGTCGTCAACCAAGTCGTTCCTGCCCTCAAACCCCTCCCGGCAGGCCGATGAGCGATTTACGATACCAGTTCGAAGTGTTCGAGGGGCCGCTGGATTTGTTGCTGCACCTCGTCCGAAAGGATGAGGTCGATATTTACGAGGTGGACATGGTCCAGCTGGCCGACCAGTTCTGCGAATACATCGACCTGATGAAGCGGTTCGATCTCGAGCTTGCCGGCGAGTTCATCGTCATGGCCTCCACGCTCATGTACATCAAGAGCAAGGAGCTGCTTCCGGTCGATTTGCAGGTGATCTCTGAGGAGGACGAGGAGGAAGACCCGCGCTGGGATCTGATCCGCCAGCTCGTCGAGTACAAGAAATTCAAGGATGCGGCCGACGACTTTCGGCGGATGGCGTGGGAGCGGGAACAAAGTTTCGAGCGGCAGGGGGCCAAGCCGAAAGTACCGCCGCTGCCGCCGCAAGCTGCAAAAGAGGCATCTATTTTCGACCTTATCGGCGCTGTGAACCAAGTGCTCAAGCGGTTCGATGAAACGGAAAAACAACGCGCTGCCAAGACAGGGGAGATCGTTGCCGACCAATGGAGTGTCACGGAGAAGATTGAACTCATCCTGGGAATTCTTGAGGAGCGCGAATCGATCCGGTTCATCGAATTGTTCGAGTCGGCCGGGAGTCGACTCGAAGTCATCACGACTTTCCTTGCCGTGCTCGAGTTGGCCAAGCTCAGGCAATTGATCGCCGTTCAAGGGGAACGCTTCGGGGAGATCGAGCTGGCCAAGCGTCCGCCGGAGGAGGAATCCGAAAGCGGCGAACCGGAGTCAGTCGGGTTTACCGCCGGGCATTCGGATGTTGAAGTGATGGGGGAAGGCAAACCCATCGCGGCTAGGAGGGCTAGTCTGGAGGTTGCCGTCGACCCAAGCGAGGCGCTGACCATGGAGGTTGGCGAACTGGCGCACAGGGCGAACGAGCCGTTGACCTTCGCTCCGCCGGACGAGACGGAGGAGGAGCCTTACGACGATCCCAACCTCCGCGAGTTGCCGTTGGCCACCGACACCGGCGTTGGCCGAACCAATCGCTTGGCCAAGCGCAACCGGCCCAAGCCGTGGACGGCCGATCTCAACCTCGACTTCCCGACGAAGGATCGCGTCATCGCCTCGGCGATCCTGTTGGTGGTGACGGTACTCCTATGCTGGGTGGTGTTTTAGCAGCACTTCGATGATGTGCCTGGCCTTGCCCAACAGTTCCGGTGCCACTACTTTCCTCGCCCATGTTCCGACTGAAGTATCTCGCTGATTCGGGGGTTCCTGGCGTCTTGTTGCTTGCCGTCTGGCTGTCGCTTGGCTTGCTTACCGGCGTGATCGCTCAGGAAGGGAAGCCGTACGGCTTGGCCAAGCGCGAGCGCTGGGAAAACACCCGCCTCGTCGGCACGCCCGAGCCGCCGTTGCCGTTCACGGTCGAGCCAGTGTACAAAAGCCAAGCTTGGCATACGCCGATATTCATCGCCCCCGAGCCGGGTAGCGACCGGATGTTCGTGTTGCTGCACGAGTCGAGCGGGAAGCCAACCGAGTTGGTCACGTTCCGCGATGAGCCGAAGGTGGCGGAGCGAACCCAGGCAATCGAGTTGCGTGGACGCATTGCGTACTCGTTCTGTTTCGATCCCGATTACGCGGACAACGCTCAGCTTTACCTGTTCAGCAACCTGCGAATGGACAAGTTCGACGGCGGCAAGGCGAACCGTATTTCACGGTTCATCGTCCGGCGTGAACCGGAGTGGTCGGTCGATCCCGCAAGTGAGCACATCATCCTCGAGTGGTCGTCCCGAGGGCATGACGGCGGTGGCATCGCGTTCGGCCACGACGGTATGCTCTATATTTCGACCGGCGATGGCACGAGCGACTCCGACAAATGGTTGTCTGGCCAGACACTAGATGACCTTCTCGGCAGCGTGCTGCGCATCGACATCCGCGACAGCACGCCGGAAAAGCCGTACACCATTCCGCCGGACAATCCGTTCGTCGATCTGCCGAACGCGCGGCCCGAGTTGTTCGCCTACGGCCTGCGCAATCCATGGCGGCTTACCATTGACGCGCTGACCGGGCAGGTTTGGGTTGGCAACAACGGGCAGGATTTGTGGGAGACGGTACATCTGGTTCGGCCCGGCGAAAACTACGGCTGGAGTGTTTACGAGGGGAGCCACC
>JABGZB010000016.1 GCA_018674955.1 Verrucomicrobiota bacterium
GGGGTCAGTTGTAATAAAACGTGAAGCGGACGAAGCGGCGGTCTGAGCCGATTTCGTCGTGCATCTTCTCCGGCCAGGGTGCGTAGGGTGCTGGCTCTTGCACGGCGCGCCTGCACTTGAGGGACAGTAGATCATCCACCGTGCTGCGCTCGACCTGCACGTTGGTCACTTTGCCGTCGGACCACAGGTTGAACGTCAGCACCACCTGCCCGACGCTGGGAACATAGTACTGGTCGAGAATCTGGTTCCAGCGATTCTGGATGGCGGCGATGAGGCGGGCGTCGTAGTCGCCGAACGGCGAGGTCTTGGCGTCGAGCCCCACGACGGTGGCCCGTTTTTTGACGCCGCCGTCCTGCTTCATTTTCTGCCCCTGAATCATGGCCAACTGCTTGGCCTCGGCAACGGTGCGCGGGCGTCGCGGCTTGGGCTCCGGTTTGGGTTCGGGTTTCGGCTCCGGCTTTGCCACGATTGGGTTGAGCGTCTCGGCCTTGGGCGGAGGTGGCTTGGGTTTCGGCTCCGGCTTGGGTTCGGGTTTCGGCTCCGGGGGCGTCGGCTTCGCCGGGGAAGCCGGCTTGCTGTCGATGATCCGCGGCACTTTGTCCTGCGTCCCCTCGATCTTGGGTTGGGTGGTTTCCTTTTCCGTCTGCTCGTCAGCGGCGCGGGAGTTTTGGGTGGAATAAAATTTCGAATCCTCCGGGGCATCCTCGTTGGCCATGCTCGCTGGCACCTCGAGGAAGATCACCGATTGCTGCCGCTTGCGCTGCTGCATCTCAAGTGCCTCGAGGTCGATGAGTTCTGGGATGACGGCGGCCATCATTTTTTCCACTACGGGAAAGGCGCCCAGCAGGATGCCCAGCGCGATGATGGAGTGGATCAGCAGCGACAGCAGTAGCGAGCGCTGAATTGAGTTCAGCGAAAACCACCAGTTACTAACTTTCTGTCGATCCACCGACATGGGCCGCTAGTGTGGGGCAGGAACCGCCCCGGCGGCAACTCTTGTTTGCGCTTGGCCAACCGGGGCGGCTCCGGTTAAGTCTTTGGCCATGAGCAATCGACTCAAGGGCAAATGGGCTCTCGTGACCGGCGCCTCTAGCGGGTTCGGCGCAGAGACGGCCCGGCAATTCGCCGACATGGGCGTGAACCTGCTGCTGGGCGCGCGCCGGGAGGATCGCCTCAAGCAGGTCGCCGCCGAGTGTCTCGAGCGCGGTGCGGCCTCGGCGCATATCCACAAGCTGGACGTCGCCGATACGGCAAGCGTTAATGCGTTCGTGGGCTGGGCCAAGGCAACCACCTGCCGGGTGGACGTGCTCATCAACAATGCCGGCGGCGCGCACGGGGTGGAGCGAATCGAGGACGGCAGGGACGGCGATTGGGAGACGATGTTCCAGTCCAACGCGCTGGGCATCCTGCGCGTGACCCGCGCCGTGCTGCCGCTGATGAAGCCGCACCCCGGCGGCATTATTTTGAACATCGGCTCGATCGCTGGCCGTGTGGCGTACGAGGGCGGTTCGGCCTACTGCGCCAGCAAGGCGGCGGAGCGGAGCATCACCAAGTCGCTCCGGCTGGAGTTGAACGGCACCGGCCTGCGCGTCGGCACCATCGACCCCGGCATGGCCGAGACCGAGTTTTCCGTTGTGCGCCTGAAGGGCGACCGGGCAAAGGCCGACGCAGTTTACAAGGGGGTCACGCCTCTCAGTGCGGGAGACGTGGCCGAGGCGATCGTGTGGTCTGCCAACCGGCCGGCGCACGTCTGCATCGACGAAATCCTGATCATGTGCACCGCCCAAGCCGCCCCGTACAAGGTACACCGATCGGAGGGGTAAGCCGACTGTCCTCAGCTGCTCGCCCGCTTGACGAACGAAGCCGTGCGGGGACGGGCGAGGTTGACGGCGAGGTTGCGTTCGCGCACTTCGCGGCCGTTATACATTTCCACCGCCTTGCGAGCCTCCTCCGGCGAGGCCATTTCCACGAAGCCGTAGCCGCTCGAGCGGCTGTCGAACTTGTAAGTCATCAGCGAGGCGGAGAGGACGGTACCGGCGTTGAGGAATATCGCTTCGAGATCGTCCCGCTCGATGCTGTACGGCAGGTTTCCAACGTGCAAAAGGGCTTCATTCATGGCAGGGAAATTTGGCCAAGGGCAATGGCGATGGCCAAGCGGGGGAGAGGTTGGCACATACGGCGGGCGAGGGTCAATTCGCGCTTGGCCAAGCGGGTTAAAAACACCCGTTTTCACGCACTCTGTGTGTGGGCCACGCGCTCACCGATTGGACAAGCGCTTCAAACCCAACGAATTAGGCAGCGGCTCGAATGGTATGTCCGATGCTACGTTATCTGGCAGCGCGTAACGGATCTGATACAAGTCAGGTTGCGGGTCTCTACTAAATCCAACATTGTATCTCCAAAATATCAACGGGGGTTTTGAAGGTTCCTACAACCTTGAACCCCCGCTATCTTTTTATAACACCTTCTCTTCGAACAATTTACCCACTCTATTTATTGAAAATATTCTCACACTCTATTTCGTCTGTTTTTAGTGAGATTATTGAGATGA
>JABGZB010000194.1 GCA_018674955.1 Verrucomicrobiota bacterium
CGGTCATCGTGGCCTCGGTCTCGGTCATCGTGGCCTCGGTCTCGGTCATCGTGGCCTCGGTCTCGGTCATCGTGGCCTCGGTCTCGGTCATCGTGGTGACGATCACCATCGTGATCATGGTCATGACCAAACAATGCGCCAGAGGTCGACGTCACCGCTTTTTCGGGAATTTCTACCGTGGCGTTAAATGCCTTGCGGGCGGATTCAAACGGGTGAAATGGGGCCCCAATGGCGTAACCGGTCATCCGAAAGGGATACTTGATCACTTTACCTGTAAGACTCTCATGATCCCGGTGATGACTGTGATGCCCGCAGCCGACAGTGATCAACGCGGCCACCATAGTGAATAGTATGGATTGAGTTTTCATTTTCGTTAGTTTATCCGCCAGCTGACGGCCAGAGGTCTTTAATAATACACAAATTAACTGGAAGAGGTTACACCATGCTCCGGCCGTGTCAACGACGTAGCCTTGTGAAATGGCTGCCGAGCTTCCATCATTGGCCAAGCGGTGAGCGACAACGCCAACATCCATCCGGCCATTCAGCCCGTCCAACTACAGCGACTCTACCAAGTCAGCAAGGTCATCCACTCGACCCTCGACCAGCAGGAGGCACTCGACCTGATCGTGCGCGAGGCGGTTGGCCTTGTCGGCGCCACTACCGGCTCGGTCGTCCTCATCAACCCCTCCGACGGTTTCCTCGAGATACAGACCGCGCACGGGCTGCCGGACGGCTCGTCCCGCCTCAAGCTGCGCGTCGGCGAAGGCATCACCGGCTGGGTAGCCCAACAGGGCAAACCAGCCCTCGTCCCGGATGTACGAGAGGACGCCCGCTACGTCCCGGTTCACGATCATGCCCGCTCCGAGTTGGCCGTGCCCCTCGAGGTCAACGGGTCCGTTCGCGGCGTGATCAATGTGGACTCAGACCAACTCAACGCCTTCTCGGAGACCGACCAGGCACTGCTGACCGAGTTGGCCAGCCAAGCCGCCACGGTCATTCACAACGCCTTCCTCTACGAACGCTCACGCATCCGGGCCGACCTCTTCGAGTCGCTCATCACCGTCGGCCAGGCGATCAACTCCGCCGTTGATCTCGACGATGCCCTCGCCACCATCACCCGCGAGGCGTGCACCCTGATGAGCGCCCAGACCAGCGCCCTGCAACTGCTAGACGAAAGCGGCGACCGACTGGCCCTCGGCGCCTCGCACGGCGCCGGGGAGGCCTACCTCAACAAGCCCGATGTCGTCGTGTCCGAGAGTTTTCTCGGCTCGGTGGTCCACCGGATGAAGCCGCTGCAGATCGAGAACATCCAGATCTCCAACGCCTACCAGCAGCAAAACATGGCACGCGAGGAAAAGCTCGTCGCCCTGCTGAGCGTGCCGCTGGTGTTCGGCGGGAACGCCACCGGCACGCTCAATATTTACAAGGCCAACGCCTACATTTTCTCCAATGACGAAATCCGCATCTCGATGGCGCTGGCCGAGTTGTCCGCCATTGCGATCGAGAAGGCGCGGCTGCTCGACCGCATCGTCGAGTCGGAGGAGTTTCTACGACAAAACGAAAAACTCTCCGCGCTTGGCCTCCTCGCCGGCGAGGTGGCACACGAGATCCGCAACCCGCTCACCGTCCTCAAGATGCTTTACCACTCGCTTGGGCTTGAGTTCCAAGCGGACGACCCGCGCGCCGAGGACGTGCGGATCATGGGCGAAAAAATGGATCACCTGAACACCATCGTCGAGCAGATCCTCACCTTCGCGCGCAACGCCGAACCGCAACTCCAGGCCACCGATGTCAACAAACTCATCGACGACCTGCGCATCCTCGTTCGCCGAAAAATCGCGCAGCAAAAAGTCGAGTTGGAAACGCGCTTGCCTAAGGCCTTGCCCCAAGTCCGGGCCGATGCGCCGCAACTGAGCCAAGTGTTTTTGAACCTCACCCTCAACGCCCTCGAGGCCATGCCGGACGGCGGCCGCTTGGCCATCGAGACCCGCACCATACACCTGCCGAAGTCCGCACCGGAGCCGACTCACATCCGCATCGAGTTCACCGACACCGGCTGCGGGATGGACGCCGAGACGCGCGAGCGCGCCTTCACATCATTGCTCAACACGAGCAAGCCGGGCGGTTCCGGCCTTGGACTGGCTATCGTCGGGCGCATCGTCGAGTCCCACGCCGGCCGAATCAAGATCAAGCCAAGCACCCCCGGCACCACCTTCAGCATCCTGCTGCCGGTGGCCGGTTAGCTGCGGGCTTGGCCAAGCGCTCGGTTTAGCCAATCAAAAAAGCCCGTCCTGTTTGGACGGGCTTTTGATCTGAAATAATTTGCTCTGCGTTTAGCCTAGGCGAATTTGGTTCTGCCCGGGATCGGGATGGCGTAACGGCCGTCCTCGTCCGGTAGTGTCGGCGGAGCAGCCTCCCAGCCGAGCACTTCCGGCATGGTGTTTTCCTCGGAGTTCAACGCCTCATCAGCGGTGATCATTTTGCCGGAATAGGTGGCCATGCGGCCCATCACGGAGGTCAGCGTGCTGTGCGCTCCGTAGAAAGCCTCGTTGTACGGCTTGTCATTACGGATGGCGTCGAACAGATCGTCGTGCTCCTGCTGATACGGGTTTTTGCCGCCGCCCGGAAAGCGCCAAGTCTGTTTGCCGTCGTTGCCGTTCAACGTATGCGGGCCGCTCACGGTCGCCCGGCCCTTGGTGCCCTGCACGTGTTCGGAAACGCTGTTCCAGCAGCCACGGATATGTCGGCATTGGCTGAACATGTAGCTGCCGTCCGGGTATTTGTACTCGACAGCGTGATGGTCAAAAATCTCCCCGTGGTCGATGCCTGTGCGGACCTCGCGCCCCCCCAACCCCTGACAACTCGCCGGGTGGGTGCCTTTGACCCAGTTGATGACATCGAGGTTGTGAATGTGCTGCTCCGCGATGTGGTCACCGCACAGCCAGACGAAGTAGTACCAGTTGCGCATCTGGTATTCCATCTCGGTGAGCTTGCGGCCAGCGGCCTGCTCGTAGCCCTTGCGACCGCGCACCCATACACCGCCGCCATTCCAGTAGGAGCGGGCGGAGACGATGTCGCCGATGGCACCGTCCTGAATGCGCTTGATGACTTCCTGATAGCCCAGCTGATGATGGCGCTGGAGACCAACGCCGACTTTCAAGTTTTTCTTCTTGGCTTCCTTCGCGGCGGCCAGCACTTGGCGGACACCCTTGCCGTCGACGGCCACCGGCTTCTCCATAAAAACATTTTTGCCCTGCTTGATCGCCTCTGCAAAATGGATCGGTCGGAAGCCCGGAGGAGTCGCCAGGATTACCATGTCGGCCATGCTGATGGCTTTTTTGTAGGCATCGAAACCGATGAACTTGTTCTCGTCCTTCACGTCCGCCTTCAGGCCGTGATTTTTTTGCAACCCCTTGAGGCTGCCGTCCATGCGATCCTTGAAGGCATCGGCCATGGCGACGAGCTTGACGTCGCCCGCCGTGCTGAGGGCCTGGTTGGCCGCTCCGGAGCCACGGCCGCCGCAGCCGACCAGCGCCACCTTGATCGTGTCACTGGACTGGGCGAACGCGCCTCGCTCGATGGACAAGCTGCCCAGCGCTGACGCGCTGCCGGCAATCGCTGAACTGGACTTGAGGAAACCACGGCGATTTAGCCGTGAGTCGTTTTTCTGAGTATTCTTATTGTGTTTCATTAGACGATTTTTGTTCAAAGTTGGAAAGGAACGGACGGTAGTTTAATCCGGATCGCCCTCGGTTGTCCAATACTTATGCATATCCTCGGCCGAGGGGACGATCAGCGGCCGAATCACGCGAAACCCGAGGAATTGAGCGTCGGTGTGATACCAGATGCTCTTCGGCAACTGCGGGTCTTGGAACTTCCAGTTGTC
>JABGZB010000195.1 GCA_018674955.1 Verrucomicrobiota bacterium
CAGGTCGGTCATGCGCCCCTCAAGCATCAGCCCGGAATAAAAAATCACCTTGGCCCGCTGGAGTTTCACCACGTCGTCGGAGGCCGGTTTGTACAGGTGCGGGTCCACACCCGGCCCCATCAGGCCGACCACGTTCACCCGGTCGCCGCCGATTTCCTTTACCATGTCAGTCACCATGGTCGTGGTGGTGACGACGTTCAACTTGGCTGCGTGGACTAGTGGAAAAGCCGCTGTAGCCGCCAATCCGATTGTTAAAAACAAGGTTCGTTTCATCAGTAAAAAAACGTCAAGACGGGCGCATGAGCATAAAAACCCTTCAAAAACGGCTAAACTTCCAAAAGTTAGGCAAGACTATATTTCTCTCCCGAGGCGAGGTCAACTAAAAAGTTAGCCTTGGCTAACTTTTTATTCGCTTGGCCAAATGTTGACAAGTTGGCCTTTGTGGTTTGACTGCCCAGCAGCCATTGTTTACCCATCGCTGCCATGACGTTTTCTCTCTTTCGACTCTTGTCGCTGGGCCTTGTTGCGATTGGCTTGTTCTACAGCTTGGCCAAGCCCACCGCCGGAGACTGGTCTCGCTGGCGCGGCCCCGACTTGAACGGCATCTCCGCCGAGACCGGCTGGCTGGCCAAGTGGCCCGACGACGGCCCCAAGCGTCTGTGGAAAACCAAGGTCGGCACCGGCTTCTCGTCGGTGTCCGTCGCCAACGGCAAAGTCTACACGCTCGGCAACTCCGGCCGCGGCAAGGGCAAGGAGAAAGACACCGTGTTTTGTTTCGATGCCGCAACCGGCAAGGCAATCTGGTCGCATGCCTACGAGGCCAAGCTCGACCCGAAGTATTACGCCGGCGGGCCAAGCGGCACACCCACCGTCGATGGTGACCGTGTATTCACGCTGGGCAAGAGCGGACAGCTGATCTGTTTTGGCGCAGCCGATGGCCACGTTGTCTGGCAGAAAAATATCGCCACGGAAACCAAAGGCAAACGCCCGACGTGGGGTTTCGCCGGCTCGCCGCTCGTCATCGGCGGCACGGTGTTCGTCAACGTCGGCGCGCACGGCACGGCGCTCGACAAAGAGACCGGTAAGATTCTCTGGAGCACCGGCCGCGACTCGGCTAGTTACTCGTCCATCGTGCCCCACGTCCGGGACGGGCGGCAGGAGTTGGTGATGTTCGCTCAAAACGAACTCGTCGCGGTGGACCCTAAAACCGGCAGCACGCTCTGGAGTTACCCGTGGGAAACCAAGCACGACACCAACGCCGCCGACCCCATCCTCATCGGCGACAAGGTGTTCATCTCGTCCGGCTACGACCGCGGCTGCGCGCTGCTGCAGGTGGACGGCAACAAGGTGAGGAAGCTTTGGGAAAACAAAAACATGCGCAACCACTTCAACCCATGCGTACTGATCGACGGCCATGTGTACGGCTTCGACGGCAACACCGGCCGCGCCACGCTCAAGTGCATCAAGCTGGCCAACGGCAAGGTGCAGTGGGAGGAGGACAGTTTCGGCGGCTTCGGGGCGATCCAGGCCATCGGCAAAAAACTACTCATCATCAGCAATCAGGGTGAGTTGATCGTCGCGGAGGCCAACGCCGGTGAGTTCATGGAGATTTCCCGCGCCCAAGTGACCGGCCCCAAGTGCTGGACCACGCCGGTGCTGGCCAACGGTCGCATCTATTGCCGAAACTCCCGCGGCGACCTCACCTGCCTCGACGTCTCCGGGAAATAGTCACTCGACCGTTTTCCACCGGCGGAGCGGGAGAATCCAAGAAATCAGTCAAGTTGATGTCGTCGCAGGGCAACCAACAGAAACGAGTACTGGGCCTTGGCTCGGCTACGAGTACAGTAGTGTGCAATATGATTGGTGCCGGCATCTTCATGACCACCGGCCTATTCGCCGCGGATTTGGGAAGTAATGTCGGAATCTTGGCTATCTGGGGATTATCCGGGGTATTGGCACTCTGCGGTTCACTTTGTGCCATTGAGTTGGCAAGCATTTGGCCTGAAGCAGGAGGCAATTATGTCTTCATCCGAAACATCTTCGGCAGACCCGTGGGATTTGTGGCCGGATTCTCAATGGCGTTTTTTGGGATTACCGGATCAATCGCATTCGTTGCGGGCAGCTTTGGCTCCTACATGGAGAATCTGTTCCCCTTTATCCCTTTAAAAATTGCTGCAAGTTTGGCCGTCGTCTTCGTGACAGCAATTCATGCCATCGGTGTCCGAGAGGGAAATGCACTCAACGTTTTCGGGGCTTACTTCAAGATTAGCCTGCTTCTAGCGTTCATCGTTTTGGGTTTCGCGACGGTATCAACAGCTGACCCCGGCGTCTTGGCTCAAGCCAAACCACTCAGAAGTTTAGGCGCTGAGATTGCCGTTTTCGGAGCCGCCCTTGCTTCAACCTCGTTCGCCTATCAAGGAAACATGGCCACTTCATTTATCGGTGGTGAAATTCGTCATCCGGAAAAAAATATGAAACGATCTATGCTGCTTGGTATGAGCATTGTAACACTTTTATATTTGCTTATAAACGGCGTTTTTCTCTGGGCAGCCGCTCCGCACGAAATGGTGAAAGCGGACGGTAATGGCATCGAATCAATCGGTTTTTTCGCGGCCAAACGCCTGTTCGGTGACTCCATCGGGGTCGCCTTCAACATGCTGATCATGCTGGTCTTTTTTTTGACCCTTGGCGTTGCGATCATGATTGGCTCGCGGGTGATTTACTCGATGGCCAGCCGGGGAGAACTGCCAAAACGAATGGCTCACCTGAATCGTCGCGGATCACCGGTTAATGCACTGGTGCTCATGTGCGCCTTAAGTCTAATCCTGATATGGTCGACGAAACTGAAGGAATTAGTGGAGTCAGTTGGGACACTCGTCACACTCACCACGGGAATCGCCGTAGCGGGGGTCATTGTGTTGCGAATCCGAAAGCCAGACCTGCATCGTCCCGTAAGAATACCCTGGTTTCCACTTCCGCCGATTGTATTCCTATCGTTCACCGCATGGATGACATGGAGCGTAATGAGCACCAATGCGACAAGCGTCAAACTGATCCTAGGAATTATATCGCTTGCCCTGGTCGTCTGGTTTGGCGTCGCAAAAAATCATTCCCGCCCCATTGAGAAGGCTTAACGGAATGCTCACTCCACTGTTTCCCAGCGGCCAGAGCGGGCTGAGCGGGCTGCTGCGTCGGTGAAAAGTTGCACGCGCCAGCCGTCCTTCAGGTCGGGATGGCCAGTCTCCTCCCCGGCAAGCGCCTGGCGTAGGCTGGGGAAAACGTATTTCGCGAAACGATTGCCAAAGCCGCTGTCCGACACGGTGTCGATGATCTCAACTGGTTCGCCCTGTTTTGCCAGGGTCAGGTTTCCACTCACACGATCCAGGCCAAGCGACGCCTTGGTGCCGTGCAGTTCCAACTCGGGCGCAAAGCCCTTCCGGAAAAACGGCGTGTGTGACAGCACCAGCGTCGCCACGGCGCCATTGTCAAACTCCCACGCCACGCTCGCGTAGTCGAACGTTTCTCCCTTGCGCTTGGCCGCCTCCGCCTGACCGCCCGCTTGGCCAAGCGCCTCGGTAAGGTTGATCGCACCCAGGTCAGCCCTGGCCGGAGTAATCGTATCAGCATGCGCCTGCACCCGCGTTGCCTCACAGCCCAGCAACCATCGCAAGGTGTCGTAGGCGTGCGAGCCGACGTCGGCAATGCTGCCTGCCGCCGACAACCCGGCGTCATCGCGCCACGTCAGCGGCATGTCGTCCGGGCGCGGATTGTGCCAGCGATAGACCACGCCGCGAATGTCGCCCAAGACACCGGACTCAACCACCTCGCGGGTTTGCACGAAAGGCTCGCAGTAACGCGTCCAAAACGGCACGTAATGCATCAGGCCGGCATCTCGGTATGCCGTCCACATTTCGTAGGCTTCGGCTGCGTTCACACCGACCGGTTTTTCGCAGAGCAGATGTTTACCAGCATCGGCACAAGCCATCACGGCCTCGTGATGCAGCGCGTCCGGCGTGGCGACGATGACGAAGTTGACGTGCGGGTGCTGTACCACCTCGCGCCAGTTGCCGGTCAGCAACTCCGCGCCGTCCTCCTCGCCTGCCCGCTCGAGCAGTTCGCGGCGGCGGGAGCACAACGCGACAATGTTTGCTCCAGCAGCCTGGCGGATCTCCGCACGGTACGGGGCGCCGATGTAGCCGGTGGCCCCGATCACGCCGACGTTGAATTGAAATTCTCCCGAATGGGTTTCGTTGTCCGGATTCACGCAGCGGTTGATAGCGTTGGGCCAAAGCGCGTTCAACCCAAAACCGGCGGGGCCGCTTCGGGCTAATCCTTGATTTCCCCCTCCACGCCCTTGGGCATGAGGAGGATTCCCACCGCGCCCAACAGGTAAATTAAACTGGTAATCCGGCCAATCTGGCCAAAGTCATTGTCGAAATATGCGATGAGTCCGGCGGTCACAAACACCGTTATCGCAGTGATGATGCGCCCGAAATTAAAGCAAACTCCGGCACCGACCGAGCGCACACGCGTCACGAACAATTCCGGCAAAAATAACGGCAGCCATCCGAAGAATATTCCGCTGAAAAAGCCTAGCACCGCCGTCCACACGAGGAAAACAGTCGGCTCTGTCGGGCTCGAAAACCAAAACATGCACTGCGCGCTGCCAAGGCAAATCAGGCTGTTAAAAAAATAGCTGCGCCGTCGACCCACGAGACTGGCGATCCAACCACCCATGAAACTGCCGAAGATACCCGGCAACGATCGCGCCATGATCACCTGCGCCTTCAGGCCATCCGACCCGGCATCCTCCGCCCATTTCACTGCCCAGTTTGAACTGCCCCACGAGCCGAAGAGCGGCACCGTCGCCAACAAAATACCAACCAATGTGACCGCAAACATGCCCGGACGGAAAATCTCGCCGGTGCTTGACTCTGGCTTGGTTCTCGTTTTCTCCGGAGTTCCAGGGGAACTGCCCCGGGCTCGTTGAGCCAGCCAGCGGGGCGACTCCGGCACGATCAATGGCACCAGCAAGCCCAGCACAATCGGCGCCGCGCCCATGAGCATCACCCAGCGCCAATCATCGACTGTCACCTCGCGGAGTTTTCCCGCTGCGCCCACCATGAAGATCCCGATATTCGCCGCCGTGCCGATCACTCCGGCGAGCAATGGCCGGGAGGCACCAGCCCATGCTTCGCTCATCAGCGCCACACCGTTGGGCCACATCCCGCCCACGCCCATGCACACCACGAAGCGAGCCACCAAAAGCTGCTCCGGCGTTTGTGCAAAGTAGGCAACGAAGGACACACCCGAGTAGCAGCAGATCGCCGCCGTCATGCCCTTCACACGACCAAAGCGATCGCCGATCCGCCCAAACACCAGCCCTCCCGCCGCGCCGCCAAAGAGCAGCGCGCAGATATAGTATCCGTACCACTTGCTGCTCGCTGTCTCGAGCCGTTGAACGGCCTTGGCCTGCGCCAGCCCCTGCACATCACCCTTGCCGGATTCCTCGAACTGCTGCTGCGCCGCCGATCGTTCCGCTACCGTCACCTCGTACTGACCCGTGCCACGCAACAGATCCTTGGCTGCCGAACCCATTGAGAGCGACGTGATGCCCAAATGCATCCCAGCAAAAAACCAACCGAGAAAAGCCGCGATAATGATAATGTACCGGCCTATCTGGGTGAGCTTATGGATTGATTGATTTTCGTTCGGATCTGGCACGATTGGTCTTTCGAGTTCGTTGAACGGGCTAATGATGCTGAAGACCCGCTGCTTCCGCAACAAATTGGTTTGGCCCGGCGAAGGTCGCGTGAGACATTCCCAGCCCCGCATGATAACGGCAGACCAAAAATGATCCGGCTCGCGCTCA
>JABGZB010000196.1 GCA_018674955.1 Verrucomicrobiota bacterium
CAGAAGCTTGTCGCCCAGAAAGCCGCTAGGCTGCCGTTCGTTGGGGTCGTTCTTCCACCTCTTGTCTTTCCCCGCATAGCCGATGGCTTCCTTGAGGGTCATCTTCTTGAGGTGTGTCTTCCCTCGTGCATGAACCGAATGAGTCTCGACAGCGGACAGTAAGCTGAAGCCGTCCTCTTTGGCGCGGTTGTGAGCGGCGTGAATGTCAACGCGCTCGCTGACCGTTAATTCTGACCACCATGCGGCGATCAATGGCTCCTTGGTCTGTGCCTTGATGAAAAGCTCACAGGCTTTCTTAGTGTCGAACTGTTCTCGCTTCCGTTTGCCATTGATCTTGCCATCAAAGACCCAGCGAACCTCTCCATTGACCTTCCATTTTTTCGGTTCAATTACCTTCATCTCTACACCCAAACTAACGTGGGGCAGCAACCTGTCAAGTGTGATACATCACACTTTTGACAGTCATAATGGGTTTTAAAGGGATTCTACGGGGATCAATGGAATACAAGAATATCGCTTTAAAAATGTCAATTCGTTGGGTTTTTTGGCTGTTCTAGAGGGAAAAAGAAGAAGGCTGAATACTGCTAATATCAATCAACAAACATCATTTCGTTTGCGGCCAACAGTGCATGCGAGTACTGTTCCCATCGGGTGAGTTTACCTTCCGCAGGCAGGCGAAGAAACGCAAGTCCCAGGTCTGTTTCCTCGCGTGTCGGTTGGCGGTTGTAAAGCAGGGCATAAGTGCTTTGGATATGAGTTAAATCCGTAGCTGACGAGTCGCCGGTGATCCGCTTGGCCAAACCCTTGGCCTGCTCGACCATGAAGCTGTTGTTTATTATAAACAGCTTTTGAATCGCGGTCGTAGTGCCGGAACGCTTGGCTGAGTGGACGTTGGCATCAGGGTAATCGAACTGTATCAGTATATCGCTAAGTTTTTTTCGGCTGACGCGTCCGTAAATGGTTCGACGGACATTTTTTGTATCGGTCAATTCAAGCGACTCACCGCCGCGTCGATCGAGGTTGTTGGATGCAGCAAGGATTGAATCGCGCCATTGCTCGACACTAAGCCGTCGGCGATTCATTCTCCAAAGGTATATGTTTGCCGGGTCGATCAGTTCATTTCGTGAAATTATTTGTGAATTTTGTTGGTATGTTGAGGAAAGCACCAGTTCTCGAACGAGCCATTTGATCGACCAATTGTTTACCATGAATCGCACTGCCAAATCGTCCAGCAGTTCCGAATGGCTCGGCAGGGAGCCTAACTGACCAAAATTGCTCGGCGTGGCAACGAGGCCGCGACCGAAGAAAATCGACCAAACGCGATTGACAATCACTCGGGCAGTCAGAGGGTTGTTGGGATCAGCGATCGCCTCCGCAAGTTCGAGGCGACCGCTGCCTTGTGTAAACGACTTTGGTTCGTTTTGGGCGAGTACCTTCAGAAAGCGTCGCTTTACCAGATCCCCTTTTGTTTCGGTATTCCCACGAAGAAATACGTGAAGATCCTTTGGTTTTGTATCACGTACTATATGAATGGTGCCGATTCGTTTTTTGTGAGCTTCGGAATCTTTTTTAATTTCGCTGCCGTCCTCCATGCGGTCAACAAGGTCGGTGCTGGCGAAAACACCGGCCAAGGCATAGTAGTCCTTCTGGGTTACGGGATCGTATTTGTGATCGTGGCATTGGGCACATGCGACCGTTAGCCCGAGGAAGGCTCGGGTGAGCGTATCGACTTGTTCCGACCATTCTTCGGCTTTCACCGTGAGGCGATTGCGGTTGTAGAATTTGTGGCCGAGCCCTATGAAACCAAGTGCAGGCAGGTCAGTGACTGAGTTATCCTTTTCCAGATCAGCAGCAAGTTGTTTTCGGATAAAATTGTCGTAAGGCAGATCGTTGTTGAAGGCGTCAATCACCCACTTTCGGTACTTGAACGCGTTCGGATAAAAAAACGCAATATTGCCACCGACCTGGTGCGCTTGATCTTCCGCGTAGCGGGCCTTGTTGAGCCACATGCTAGCCAAGCGCTCGCCGTAAGCGGTGCGCTGCATTAATTCCTCAACTAACATTTCGTAGGCGCCGTCTGTTTCGTCCCCAAGGAATGCTCTCATTTTTTCTGGTGTTGGCGGCAATCCGGTGAGGTCGAGATAAAGTCGTCGAGCCAAAGTGTGTTTGGTTGCGGCAGGGGATGGCGATAGTTTTTTGGCCTCCAACTTGGCCAAGACGAAATGGTCAATGCGGCGGCTAGGCCAGGCGGCTTGGTTGATTTGTGGCAACTCAGCTTTGGTTGGCGACTGGAATGCCCACCACTCACGAGCCATGGCCCAATCGATCTGGGCTTCGGCCTTGTTTTCGGCGTTCCCCATTCTTGGGCAGATGGCAAAAAAGAAGGAGAATAATCCGGCTAAGGCGGTTGACAACCAAATCCGTCCGCACCTAACACCATTCATTCTTGTTCTCAAAACGTTACGGAAATCTAAGTCTTATTAAACAGGAGAACAACCCCTATGAGGGAGAATATTACCGATTTTAGTGAGGCGTTGATGGTTGACGCATCGGCCATTTCGTCGTTTGCTCTGGCCGCTCACTTTTATGAAAAAGACATTGTTGACTTGGGTTGCTGTTTTACTCTGCGTGGTTAC
>JABGZB010000197.1 GCA_018674955.1 Verrucomicrobiota bacterium
CACCACACCCGTATCCTTTTTGAGTCACCTCTGCGTAACACAAAGACTGGCGAGTATGCTTATGAGGTTATCAAACGCTTCATGACGCGGGCGTTTCGGCGACCGGGTGCTAAAGATGAGGTTGATCACTTTTATCTTATCTATAAGATCTACGATGCGGAGTTTGATACTCTTGAGCAGGCTATGCGCGAGACGTTGGCGATGGTGCTGATATCACCCCAGTTTCTTTATCACGCGGTGATTGATGACGACGCCGCGACGAAGCCGTATCAACTCGCCTCGCGCCTTTCCTATTTCCTCTGGGGAAGCATGCCTGACAAAGAGCTGTTTGATCTTGCTGCATCAGGCAAGCTGAATGACCCCGCAGTCATTGAGACCCAGACGCGCCGACTTCTTGCTGACAAGCGTGCCGTAGGTTTTGTCGGGAACTTCACCGCCCAGTGGCTGAGCATCGCCAAGATGAAAACGGTGAACATCAACCATGATCTTTTTCCCCGGTTTCTCTATACCGTACATCTTGGTGAGCGACGTGGTCAGGAGCAGCTGTTCCGTCCGACCATCCGTGACTATATGCATGAGGAGACAGTGGGCTTCATCAGCGAATTGATCAGAAACAACGCGAGTGTCATGAATATCGTGGACTCTAGTTTTGCTTACCTAAACGAACCGCTCGCGGTGCATTACGGTGTCGGCGGTGTCGAGGGATTAAAGTTCCGTGCCGTTCCAATCAAACCCGAACATCGCCTTGGGGGGCTTCTTACACAAGGGTCCGTTTTGGTAGGAAATTCCACCGGTTCCGCACCTCACCCGATCTATCGGGCGGTTTGGTTGCGTGAGGCCATTCTAGGCGACAAGGTCAAGCCGCCGCCCGCCGAGGTTCCGGCGCTATCCGATTCCGCTGGTGATTCTGCGGACGAAGCGGTCTCGATCAAGAACCTGCTCGCTCTCCACCGGAAACAGGAAAGCTGCTACGATTGCCACGTGCGGCTCGATCCATGGGGGATTCCATTCGAACGCTACAACGCGATCGGGAAATACCAGCCCCTGATTCCCAAAGACAAAGTGCGGGTGCGGGGTTTCAACCATAAGCAAGACAAGACGTTCGCAGGCTATCAGGCCTATCTGAAATCGATCTACACAGAGGAAGTGGACGCCTCCTCGCGCGTACCACACGGCCCCGCGGTTGATGGCATGCAGAAACTCAAAAAGTATCTACTCAAGGAACGCAAGGCTGAGATCGCCGAAAACATCATCCGCAGACTGATGACATACAGTGTCGGCCGGGAGCTCACCTACCGCGATCGATTTGAAGTTAAGAAATTGCTGAAGCTGGCGGAGGAAAATGGATACAAACTGCAGGACATGATTGCATCCGTTTGCCAGAGCCCCACGTTTACTGGCACCAAAACCGAGAAAGACTAGCCCTATGAAAGAGAAATCCTGGCATATTAATCGACGTGAGTTTGTCAGAGGCGGTGGCGCTGCGCTGGCCTTGCCATTCCTCCAAGGCATGTCATGGGGCAAGGCAGTCGGCAAGGCACTGCCAAAACGTATGGTGGTCAGCTACATCGCCTACGGTGTCTACGAACCGAAAACCAAGGATGGCTCACACCATGATTGGAACTGGTGGCCATGCAAAGACGCCGGCCCTCTTACCTTTAATCAATCAGCAGCTCCCTTTGCGCCACTGAAGAACTCAGTGAGTTACCTCCGAGGTCTCGACCACGCAGGTGGGCTTGGAATGGGCGGCCACAGCAGTGGCGATGTTTTCGCCACCGGAGCCAACATGTCGGGAACGGAAAAAACAAACAACATCTCCGTCGATCAACTCGCCGCGAAAATGAACGGACATAAGACCCGCTTCGCCTCACTCGTGTTGGGCACCGAGGGTGGCACGGGCGCATATGGCAGTGCCAAGACACTCTCGCACTACGGACCTGGCCGTCCGATCCCGTCGATGCACCGACCCCAGGAGATTTTCAACCGCCTGTTCAAGCCCTACGCAGGTAAAGGGATCGAGCAAGTCCGCGCCGACCTCAAACGTGAGGCGAGTGTGCTCGATCTGATGATGGAGGACTCGAAGAGACTTCAGGTTCGGCTTGGAAAAGAAGATCAACAGAAAGTAGAGGAGTATCTCGACTCCATACGCGCTTTGGAAAAGCGTGTCGAACGCACCAGCCAGTGGACGCACCAGCCATTGCCGAATGTGAATAGCAAGGGGCTGAACCTTGAGGTTTCCCATAAAGACCCGGGGGAATACACGCGATGCATGTATGACTTGCTCTATCTTGCGTTCCAGACTGATTCTACCCGCTTTGCTACCCTTATGCTTGAAAGTGAGCATTCGAGTGGTAGCGAGATGTGGAACTACGCCAACTACGTGCTCGGCTACAAAGGAGCCACTCACGACATCGCCCACAAGCGCCCGACCGAATCAGGAAAGTGGGACAACTGGCGAGCCAAGCAGCACGCCTACTTCCTGGAGCGCTTGCGAAAGACTCCGGAAGGTGACAGCAACATGCTCGATCAGACGGTAGTCGTCTGGGGGTCAGCCCATCCGCACGCATCCCACAGCACCAAGAACTACCCGATTCAGGTGGCGGGTGGAAATGCGCTTGGCTTCAAGCACGGGAACCTGCACTCCTTTGAGGGAGAGAAAAAGGTGCCGTTGACAAACCTGTTCCTCTCGATGCTCCATGCCGTGGATACTCCGACGAATAAATTTGCGGACAGCACCGGAGAAATGACAGAAATCAAGTCGTAGCATTTGGGCCTGAAGCAACCGCGCGTTACGTCTCCATTCAGGGTGACTCATTTACAAAATATGAGCTGGTGGAGGCGAAGGAAATAGAAACTTGCGCCTTTGAAATTGGGAAGGCTAATAATCAATGGCTTACATATCCCATCTACCTGGCCCCACGCGGATCATACGCCAAACTCTCAGATTTACCTTCCTGCGGGCTACTCATTTCGTCCCCTAGGAATATCCGGTTTTCCCGGATTGGTGAGTCGCTTCAAACCAGGGTGGTCAGGTCCGAGTTTGTAGACGCGGAACATCCGGCCCACTCCCGGAAAATGCAAATGAGGAACAAAACTTACCTCCTCTAAAATAGTCGATCTTCTACGGGGGAGGGGCTCCGAGTGTGTCGCAAAAATACGCAAAAAAGCGCAATAATAAAATCGCAATTGTAGCGTGTTCTTATACCTTTTTTCGCAGATGACTACCTTGCGAATTACCTTCATTGGCTTGTTACTCTCTTCGGCTAGCGCCTTTGGACAATACCAATTGCCGCCACTGGGAAAATCGGTTGAGGATCCCTCAACGGGTTTCAACGTGCAACCCGGCTTCGGCGTGGACCTGATCTACAAGGTGGACAAGAAAAAGTATGGTACCTGGATAGCGATGGCTTTTGATGGCAATGGTCGCTTGGCGGTATCTGATCAAGGAGGGGCCGGGACCTTTTTGGTAGAGATTCCCATTTCAGGAGAGGACTTCAATGAAAGCAAGGTCAAGAAGCTTAACGTTAAGTCGTCTTTGTACGGCATGCTTTACGCCTTCGACCACCTCTACATGATGGGCAACAATACCCTGACGCGGGCCAAGGTGCTGGAGGACGGCGAATTGGGCCCCTCGGAAGTCATTTCTCCGATGCAAGGTGGTGGCGAGCATGGTCCCCATTCCTTGGTGGTCACCCCTGACGGCAAAAGCCTGTATGTCATAGCCGGAAACATGACCCGTGTCCCCGAGTACCAGAAGACCCGCATTCGGGATAACTGGAAAGACGACTACCTCCTGCAGAACTACGCCTATGGACACAATGGAGGAGGCAAGGCCCCGGGCGGTTGGGTGCTGAAACTTAGCCCGGACGGGAAGGAACGCGAATTGATGAACATGGGGTATCGCAACCCCGTTGACTTCGCCTTGAATCGCGACGGCGAATTATTCGTCTACGATGCGGACATGGAATGGGACATCGGAGCCCCATGGTACCGGCCCACGCGTATCAACCATGGCGTTTCCGGAGGGGAAAGCGGTTGGCGAGCCACCTCCAAGAAATGGCGCAAATATTTTCCGGATACCGTGGGTTCGGTGGTCGACGTCGGCCCCGGTTGCCCTACCGGCGTGATCGCTGGTACTAACACTCAATTCCCTACCCATTACCGCGATGCCCTGTTCATCTGCGACTGGACCTTCGCCACCATGTACTCGGTCCACCTGAAGCCTCAGGGTTCATCCTATGTCGGGGAAAAGCGTGAGTTCATTTCCAATACCAAAGGCTCGCTGGCCTTGACCGACGTCGACGTAGGCCCGGACGGTAACATGTACTTCTGTGTGGGCGGTCGAGGTGGCCAATCCTACTTGTATCGGGTTTCCTATAAGGGTTCAGCTTCCACAGCCTTGTCAAAACTGGATGCCACTAGCTCTCACGCCAAGGCTCGCGCCACTCGTCACATGCTAGAGGCCTTTCACGGTCATCCCGATCCCAAGGCAGTGGAAACTGCTTGGCCCTATCTGAGCAGTGAGGATTACCACCTGCGCTATGCCGCCCGCATTGCCATCGAGTGGCAGGATGCCAAGGCCTGGTCTGACAAAGCCTATTCGGAAAAGGACGACGTGGCGGCCATTCATGCCCTACTAGGCTTGGCCCGCAGCGATCTCGCAGGAAGCCTTGTTCCCAGTGTGAAGCGTCTCCTGAAAGTCGACTTTGCGAAGCTCGACAAAACGGGCAAGCTCGCCTTGTTGCGGACCTACGCTGTCATCATGAGCCGAGGCGGCAAACCGGAAGCAGGCCAAGTAAAGGCCATCGGTGATCAACTGGATCCTCACTTCCCCGCCAGGGACGACAACTTGAACGAGGAACTTTGTCGGGTGCTCTGTTACTTGCAGCACCCATCGGTGGTGGAGAAGACGGTTGCCCTCATGCAATCCACAAAGGCCAAGGTGCCTGATTTCGACGCCGAAGTCATGAAACGCAACCGTGGCTATGGAAACAGAATCCTGAGTTCAATGGAATCCAACCCCAATATCCTCAATATTCATTTTCTTTTTTGCCTGAAGGACGTCCAGGAAGGCTGGACCATGGATCACCGCAAGGTCTACCTCGGTGAATTGAAAACTCTCATGTCTAAGAAAGGTGGCAACATGTTCACCGGCTACATCCAAAAGATCAGGGATTCTGCGATCGCTTCCGTGCCCGAAAAGGACAAAACCTTCCTCCAATACCTGATGGGCGACGTCAAAAGTATCGATATCTCCAAATTGCCCAAGGCAAAAGGCCCAAGTGTTGCCTGGACTGTCGACACCGCTCTCAAGATGCTCAAGGAGGAACCGCTGACGGGCCGTAGCTTGGCCAATGGCAAAAAGATGTTTTCGGCCGGACTCTGCGTGGCCTGCCACCGCTTTAGCACGGAAGGCGGCGGCATTGGCCCCGACTTGACGAACCTGGCCAAGCGCAGCGACTACAAAGCCATTTTGGAATCTACCTTGCAGCCCAACTTGGTGGTATCTGAACAATTTGAACAGCATGAACTGAAGATGAAGGATGGTTCGGTGGTCATGGGTCGAATCGTTGGTGATGAGAAAGGGGAGTATTTGTTGGTTCAGTCGGGATTCGAACCCTTGAAACTTAAAAAAGTGAAAAAAGCGGAGGTTGTCTCCAAGAAAGGCTCCAAGATATCGATGATGCCTCCCGGCTTGGCCAACTCGATGAATGCGGATGAACTGAAGGACCTCATTGCCTACTTCGTCTCCCAAGGAAACAGCCGCCACCCGGTTTACAAAAGACCCAAGTCGACCAAGAAACTGGATATCGAGATAACCAGTGCGATTTATGGGGTGGAAGGGAACGCCAAGAGGAGTATGGACGTTAGCAAGACCATGAAGCAGTACCTCGACGCGCGGGAATACGAATTTGAAATCACCAATACCTTTGCAGGTCGAGACCCGGCTCCCGGAACACCCAAGGTGCTGCTCCTAAAATATAAGTTCAACGGCAAGACATTCAGTAAGAAGATCAAAGAGAATGGCCTCGTTTCTTTCTACGAATAGTTACTCCGGCAGCACAAAGACCAGCAAGCTGCCCTTGATCTGGACTTAACCGGAATGGAATCCGCTTGAGGCGCGATTAAGCAGTTTCTGGGGTAATCTGATTCGGTTTTTGCAGACATTTGGGTGGAGCGAGTAGAATGATGGCGGTCAAGTCGACCCACGAGAGATTAAAAAACTCGTTAAAGCAGCATAGAATGAAGACACAAAAACCATGAATACACGAACAACGATCCATGACAAAGGAATGACATCCACTTCAGAAGGGGAATTACCGGGATGAAGAACCACCCTTGGACAACTGCTTCTTTGGTCGTCGTCGCGCTGGCGGCGACGTTACCGAGCCTTCCCGGCGCCGCAGCGGACGGCAAGCCGGGCGACAGATCCGGCGCCGTACGAGTTATCAAGGAAAAGCCGGCGGATGCGACGGGCCTCCAGCGATTGAGCGAGGCGGTGTTGGCGTCCAAGCCGCTGGCCTACTGGCGTATGCACGGCAAGGAGGGGGCGGTCGCCGTTGACACGTCGCCCAACGGAAACAACCGAACGTACGAGAAGGGCGCCTCACCTTATTCCCCCGGCGGTAAAGCCGACAACCTGAACGGTGGGCGCATGTGGGCCAGGTTGAAACTGCCGGCCGACACCTACAGCGTCGAATGCTGGTTCTGGAACGAGACGCCTCATCACGTGCGCCTGGTGACCGGATACATGTTTTCACGCGGATCGGACGGTGACAAGAGTGTGGCCGGTGACCATTTGGGGATCGGCGGCACACACAGCGCCACCGGCAAGCTTTTCGTATTCAACGGCAACAAACGCAACGAGGTAATCACCGGCTCGACGCAACTTGTGCCGCGTACCTGGAATCACGTCGTGATGGTCCGGCAAAAGAACGAAGTGGCCGTTTATTTGAATGGTCATACCGAACCGGAAATCCAGGGCCGGCTGGCCGTCACGTACAAACCGGATAGCGCAAAGATTTTTATCGGTGGTCGCAGCGATAACTTCGCAAACCTCTTTGGCCGTATGGACGAAGTCGCCCTGTACGATCGGGCGCTAACCCCGAAGGAAGCGAAGGCTCATTTCGATGCCGCGGGAGTGACGCTGGTTGAAGGGCCGAAACAAGCAGCCGCAGTGCGTGTGGCAAAAGACGGCGAGACCGAACACTTCTGGTACCGCCTAGCGCCAGCCGACCCTTACATCGACTCGCAGCGCGATAACAAGGCCTTCGCTTTTCGGAAAGGCGTCATCCTGCTCTCGGAAGACAACGGAAAGACCTGGCCGCATACGAAGGAATTCCCCAACGCGAAAAATATCACGTTCAGTTGCATTCTGAAAAACGGGAACGTCCTTTTTGCTACGCGCACCAAGCTTTATCTGAGCACGGACAACCTGAAAACGTACAAGCAGATTACGGTCAAGGATCAGAAAGGTCGCGACTATCTGCCACATACTCCGCGAGATCCCAACCAACCCGGCTGGTACTTTCATCCGCTCGACGGTGTACACACTTGGGATGTCGATGGGAGGGAAATGCTGGTGTGGGGCAACTACTGCAATGTCCTCGGCGGACCGGTTCCGATCAATATTTACTATTCCACCGACCAGGGACAGACGGTGAAGATCGCGTATTCCTTTGGACATAATCCTGGCCATCACGATCGTGACGCGAAGACTGGAAGACCGTTGGGTGACCCCGACAACCCGGTTATCTGCCGTCACATTCATTCGGTGGCATACAACCCAGCCGAGAAGGCGTTCTACGCATGTACGGGTGACCATACTCGGGGCAATCGTCACGAGTGCCATTGGTTGCGGGGCGTCTATGACCGAAGAGATGATACGTGGAGCTGGAAAGTGCTGGTGTCGAGCACTTCAAACTCACGCTATAAATCCGGAGGCATTAACTTTGTCGACGGCAAAGTTTACTGGGCAGCGGACGCCAATGGCAAAGCGCCTTTTGACCGCGGCATTTTTCGTTGCAACCCGGCGGACCTTGCCGATCCATCGAAGCAAACGATGTTATTCAACCCGAAATATCCCGTAGCCTTGATGATCATTGAGGACGGTGTGATTCTTGCCGGCCACATTGCGCTCGAATCACCATTCCGCACAGGAATCATGTTCTCGCCCGACATGGGCAAGACTTGGGCGCAGTACGACTTGAAGGAATTCGGCAAGCGTACCGCGGTGCGTTTCCATCGGAAAAACAGGGACGGATGGTTCCGAGTCGATCTGAGAACAGGGTGGGTCACACCGAACGAGGTTCTGTTCATCAAGCCGAAATAGCATGCAATCATGGAAGGTTGTTACCGAAACGGTGATAGAGAGGAAACAACAATTACCTACTACAACAAAGGAAGATCTAATTATGAAGAAACACGACGCCATTAAACGCGCACCCGACGGCCGGTTGGTAGTGGTGATGCGTGAAAGATGAAACAGTTTCATGCCGAGGTTTTTCGACCTTAGAAACTATTCCCTGCCTAAGATTTTCCATGAACCGTAAATACTGCCACATATTTTTCCTATTCGCCCTCCTCCTCCCCTGGGCCGCATCTGCCCAGGTCGCCGAACAGCAACTGCGCGCCGGAGCCTACGTTCAGGACGTTACCGGGTCCTTTGACTCCCTTCTGGTCGGCGGGGGCTTTACCGAGCGTCGGCGTGGCAAAATGAATCCGGGGGATCTCAAGGCCCGTTGCTTCGTTCTTCAGCGAGGCAAGGTAAGTATCGCGATCGCCATCGTCGACAGCTGCATGATCCCGAGAACCGTCTGCGATCAGGCAAAGAAGTTGGCCTCGAAAGCCACCGGCATCCCTACCGACCGGATCCTCATTGCGGCAACTCACACCCACAGCGCCCCGAGCGTGATGAACTACTTTCTGGGCACCATGGTCGACCCCGCATACACCAAGTTTCTTCCCCCGAAGATTGCCGAGGGCATCGTTGGCGCTCATGCTAAGCTGGAACCTGCCCGCATCGGGTGGAACCAAGTGCGAGCTCCCGGGTTCACTCATTGCCGACGCTGGATCACGAGACCGGACCGTATGCAATTCGATCCCTTTGGCAACCGGACTGTTCGAGCCATGATGCATCCGGGCTACCAAAACCAGTCCTACGTCGGGCCATCCGGTCCGGTAGACGACGAACTCTCCGTGATTTCCATTCAAACCTTGAAGGGCAAACCGCTCGCGGTGATCACCAATTTCTCGATGCATTATTATGGGGGCGCTGGCCCCGCGGATTACTTCGGCTTCTTTGCCGAGCGCTTGGCAAAGCGTCTGGAGTCCGGTGGGAGCGCGCCGGTCTGCGCCATGTCGCAGGGAACCAGCGGTGACCTGCACTGGATGAATTACGGCAAACCCAACAAGGGGTCGAATGCCTCCCGTTACGCGGACGGGCTTGTTCAGCTCGCGGCCCAAGCCTTGGAAGGGATTCGCTATCAGGACGAGCCGATTCTGGCTATGGAGCAAAAGGTAATCACCTTGTCCCGCCGCTTGCCCGATGCGGAACGCCTCGCTTGGGCTGACAAATTGCTTGCCACGATGAAGGGGCGTCGACCGAAAAACCGCCCCGAGGTCTACGCGGAACAGGCTCGTTTTATCCACGATAACCCGACTGAGAAACTGCTCTTGCAGACCCTGCGGATCGGCGACCTCGCCATCACCACTCTCCCCAACGAGGTCTACTCGATCACCGGCTTGAAGCTGAAGGCCCGGAGCCCGTTCCCCGCCACCTTCAACGTCGAGTTGGCCAACGGAGCGGCGGGGTATATCCCACCACCCGCCCAGCATGCCCTTGGCGGATACACCACCTGGCCTGCCCGCACGGCTGGCCTTGAGGTTGGTGCAGAATCGAAGATCGTGGAGACCTTGTTGAGTTCCCTGGAGTTCTTGGCCGGTAAGCCGCGCCGTGACCCTGTTCCTTCACATGGCGCCTATGCCAAGGCCATCTTGGCCGAAAAGCCCTTGGCCTACTGGCGCAGCGAGGAGTTCGAGGGAGGACGGTTAACGGATTCTTCGGGCAATGACCGTCCGGGCAAAATCGAAGGCGTGGTAGCTTACCACCTTCCAGGTCCTGAGAACGAATCTTTTTCCGGAGACTCGCGCAATGCTTCCCTTCAGTTGGCCGGGGGTACGGTTTTAGCAAACCTGCCTGATGCCTGCAGCTTGTCCTTCTGGTTTTGGAACGGAATGTCGGGCGCGGTGCGGGACAACACGGGAGACCTCGTTGCACAGGACAACTCCTTTCGGTTGCGCATCGGAGGCAAGGCGGATGGGGAAGCCCGTGGTCGGCTCGTTCTTCAGGTGGGCGAAAAGGAGTTCAAGGGAACCACGGAGCTTGGTCTGCGGACATGGCGCCAAGTCTTGCTTTCTTGGGACGATTCCACATTTAACGTTTTTCTCGACGGTAATCCCGAGCCGGAGGTTCGGGCCGAATTGTCGGGCAGCCCGTCGGGCCACTGGCGCTTGGGTGGCGAACTCCCCTTCGAGGGGCGGATCGACGAGGTCGCCTGGTTCCAATCTTCCCTCTCCGGCGAAGATGCCAAGCGCCTTTATTCTCTCTCCGGCATAACTCCCCCGCCGAAGCCTCTGCCACCACGGCCTGCGATGACGCGCGGATCCACCGATGCGTATGCCAAGGCAGTCATGCAGTCCAAGCCCATCGCCTTTTGGCGCCTTCGTAATTCGGCCAAGGATAGCGCACCCAAGGCCCGGCATGGAAAGTTTGAAAAAGGGGCTGGCCCCAATGCCTCCGAAAAAGATTCCTTTGAAGGAGGGCGCATGCGTGCAGAGGTTGAAGGGATTGGAGATACCTACAGCATCGAGTTCTGGTTTCGCAACAGTCTGTCCAATAGGAGTCGTCCCGTGACCGCCTATCTTTTCTCTCGCGGACTGGATGGCTTGAAATCCGCCGAGGGCGATCACCTTGGGATCGGAGGGAGCTACGGGTCGGCTGGCCGACTCCTCGTTTACCAGGGAAACCAAAGCAAAGGACTCTTGACCGGGTTAGCCCAAGTGGAACCCAAGAGCTGGCACCACGTCGCGATGGTGCGTGACGGTGAACGCATCCGGGTCTACCTCAACGGCAACCCTAAGCCTGATATCGATGGCAAGCTCGCCCGTTCCTACCCGAAAAGCCACCCGCAGTTCTTCCTCGGGGGCCGCAACGACAACTTCGCCAACCTAAAGGGTAACCTCGACGAAGTTGCTCTTTATGACCGCACCCTGACGCCGGACGAAGTAAGCGCTCATTTCAAGGCCGTAAAACTTACTCCGACACCAAAAAAACAAGCGAGAAATGCCTCGGCCCCCATGAATCCGGGAGAGGGGCTGAAAGCCATCCACCTGCCCAAGGGATACAAGGTGCAACTGGTGGCTGCCGAGCCTTTGGTCAAGGACCCCGTGGCCATCGATTGGGCGCCGGACGGAAAGCTTTGGGTAGTTGAGATGGCGGATTATCCTAGTGGTGTAAATGGCAAGGCAGGTGGGCGTGTCCGCTTTCTTGAAGACAGCGACGGGGACGGGGTCTACGACAAGTCGACCTTATTTCTTGACGGGGTAAACTTCCCGGCCGGCATAATGAGTTGGCAAAAAGGCGCGCTGGTTGCCGCGGCCCCGGATATTTTTTATGCCGAGGATACCACGGGCGACGGCAAGGCGGACAAGCAAACCATTCTCTACACAGGATTCAAGCAGGGTAACCAGCAACTTCGAGTCAACGGCTTGCGCTGGGGGCTCGACAACTGGGTGCACGGGGCCAACGGGAGTCACCATTCCCGGTACACCGCGGGAATCAAAATCAAGTCATCGCCGGGGCAAACCTTTGACCTCGGAGGTTTTGATTTCCGGATCCGGCCTGACGAGGGATTGTTGGAACCGCTGTCGGGACCTTCCCAGTTCGGTCGCTCGCGTGATGACTGGGGAAATTGGTTCGGTGTGCAGAACAGCTTTCCGCTCTGGCACTACGTACTGGAACATCGCTACCTTTCACGTAATCCGGATTTAGCTCCGCCTGACCCGCGACGCATACTGACCAAAAGTAACCCGCTCGTCTTTCCCGCCAGGCCACCCCAAAAACGCTTCCACAGCTTCAATCAGTCCGGACGCTTCACCAGCGCATGTTCTCCCACGATCTACCGGGACGATCACCTCTTCGATGACGCCAACGTTTATGCTTTCACCTGTGAACCCTTTCACAACCTGGTGCAGCGTGTGATCCTCAAGCGCGATAGAGAAAGTTTCACCGCCGAACGGGCGGAACCCAAGGATGAGCTGGATTTCTTTGCTTCGGAAGATCGCTGGTGCCGGCCGGTCATGGCGCGCACCGGGCCGGCCGGAGCCCTCTGGGTCGTCGACATGTACCGTTACATGATCGAGCATCCTCAATGGCTTCCGGCTGGTGGCAAAGCCGAAATGAAACCGTTCGAACGTTCCGGTATGGAGCACGGTCGGATCTATCGGGTGTACAAGGACGGGAAACCTCCTCGCCGCATTCCCCGACTGGACAAGTCGTCCGCTCAGGAACTCGTGGAGCATCTCGCAGACAGCAATGGAATCATCCGGGACATGGCCCACCGGTTACTGGTGCAGCGAAAAGACGTCTCGGCAGCCAACCCGCTAATTGAGATGGCGGGAACCCATGCTTCCGCCAAGGCGCGCCTCCATGCCCTGTGCGTCCTCGACGGACTGGATCGCTTGAGCGCGACTCTTTTGAAATCGGCCTTTCGTGACCCTCATCCGGCAATCCGACGTCATGCCCTGCGTCTCGCCGAGTCACGGTGGAACGGGGATCCGGAACTCCTGAAGGAATCCGTCCGGCTCGCCGATGACCCGAATGCCGCGGTCCGTCTGCAGGCCGCCTGCTCGTGGGGGGAATCAAAGAGTGCGGAAGCTGGCCGAGCTCTGGCTCGGGTGGCGATTCGTGACGCGGGCAACCAATATATTCGAGCAGCCGTGTTCAGCTCGGCCGAGCCTCACTTTGACCGTCTCGCCCAGGCGGCCCTCGAGCATGGCGTGCTTATCGACGACGTCCTGAAGCTGGGAGCCCGGCGCAAAACCTCGCTTGGCGCCCTTCTTGCCGGCCTGATGAAGCCGGGTAAGGGCGGATATGAACCCGAACAATTCCGTTCACTCGGGGGCTGGCTGAATCACAACCCCAAGGTCTCTCCCGAGATGGCCGAAGTGTTGGCTCGTGCCCGGGGTATCGTTACCGACGGTACTGCTTCGTCACCGTTGCGGGCCGCAGCGGTCGGACTGCTCGCCCGGCAACCCGAAAGTCTGGCAGCGGACAAGCGCCGACTGGCTGATCTTTTGGCTCCACAGGTGGCGAGCGAGATCAAGTTGGCCGCCGTGCATACGCTGGCCAGGGTGGGGGGCGACAGGTTTCCCGACATATTGCTCAAGGGCTGGCCCGGCTATCTCCCGCAGGAACGCTCCCGGGTCCTCGATGCCCTGCTGCAGCGGAAGGAGTGGACCCGTGCCTGCCTGAAGGCCATCGAACGCGGCGTGGTGGGCCGCGGTGATCTCGATGCCGCCCGACGCCAACTGCTGCTCAAGCATGCGGATCCATCCGTTCGAGAAACTGCGGCAGGTATACTGAATTCCGGGCCCCAGAAAGCGCGGCGTGAGCGGATCGAGGCGTATCGTGCCGCCCTGAAACTACCCGTGGACGAAAAGCGGGGGAGGGCTGTGTTCGATAAACTCTGCGCAGTCTGCCACCTTCCTCCGAACGGACAACCCATGAACGGCCCCGATCTCCGCTCCATCACCGACCGGACCAATGACGGACTCTTTAGCTCGATTCTGGATCCCAACCAGAATGTCGATGCTTCCTATGTGGGCTATGCCGTCACCCTTGCCGATGGCACCGCCCTCTACGGACGGGTGTTGTCTGAGACCTCCAACAACCTGACCCTCCGTCTCCTTGACGGCACCGACCGGCAACTGCTCCGCCGCGATATCAAAACCCTTCAAGGCACTGGTCTTTCCATCATGCCGGAGGGTCTCGAGGCCGGGATGAATCACCAAGACCTCGCGGACCTCATTCGTTTCGTGCAGACATTCGAACGGGATGACAGGTGATGTGAAAGGGAATCCATGGATCCATCCCAATGGATCGCTGAGGGGCTCACACCCGCTCTTTAGCCGTTTGCGTGTCGCAAAAAGATATAAAAAATACGCAAACAAGCGACATGGAATGATCGAGTTGCTGCAAAAGGTAAAATAGTCGATCTTCGCTGGGCTTTCCTCCAAACTGTCTCTCGCCCTAATGAAGAGTCACATTTCATATTTAACCCTAACCACCTGCTTTATATTGCAGGCCTTTACGCTTCCCGATAGTTATGTCTTGAAGCGTGTCGCTGCGCAGCTTGGTGAATTGATCAGGATGAAACGCTAATGAAGATGCCTTGCTGGAGAATTATAATGACAAACCGATGGTTTGGATTGGGAGTGTTGGTCGTCGTGATTTCTTTCAGCTTGCCGGAGAGCTTGTTGGGAGCCGTCTATAAGAGTCGGGTCAACGCGCAGTGGTCGGCTGACAACACGCACTTCTGGTATCGGAATGATCTTTCGGGGAGGAGTCGGGAGTTTGTGCTGGTGAACCTTGGGAAGGGGACTCGCAAGGAGGCTTTTGATCATGGGCGGGTGGCGAAGGCTCTTGAGGAGGCTGGGGCTGGAGGAGTTGAGGCGGATCAGTTGCCGCTCGATCAACTGGGGTTCGACCTGGCAAAGGGGCTCGCTTTCTTTCGTGTTAAGGGCAGTCATTTTCAGCTTGAGCTTAAAACCCATAAGCTGACGAAGCTTGAAAAAGCTGAAGAGGTTCCCGGATATCGGATGTCCGAAGACAATCGTTCCGAGCGCAAGCGAGATAGATATAGAGGGTATCAAGCCAAACGGGATGTCTCGCCGGACGGGAAGTGGCGCGCTTACATTCACGAGTACAATGTCTATGTCCGTGCTACTGAGGGTGACGAAAAAATCCGGCTCAGCAAGGATGGGAAGAAGGACAACGCCTATCAGGCACCTTACTGGGCACCGAACTCGAACAATTTAATCGCCTACCGGATTGAGCCGTCGAAGATCAGTGAGGTTCACCTCCTCGAGTCCTCGCCGAAGGGTGGCGGGAAGGCGAAGCTGCACACTCGGCGCTACGCTCTGCCGGGTGATAAGTTCACCTCGCACGAATTAAACTGGTTTGATGTCGAGAAGAAGCTCCACGTGAAGCCGGATGTCGGCGTGATCGATTTCCACTGGCCGAATATGCGCTGGTCAATGGATGGACGTACTTTCACCTATAGGAAGGTTGACCGCGGCCACCAGCGCTTTCGCATTATCGAGGTCGACACTTTTACCGGGAAGGCTCGCAACATCATCGACGAAGTTTCGGAGACCTTCATCTGGACCGATCACGGGAAGGATTACGGCGTTTCACGGGTGACCTGGCTCAAGAAAAAAAAGGAAATTATCTATATATCAGAGCAGGATGGATGGCGTCACCTCTACTTGGTCGATGTCGCCACGGGGAAACAGAAGCAGATCACCAAGGGTGAATATGTCCTGCGCTATGTCGACAAGATCGACGAGGAAAAGCGCCAGGTCTGGTTCCGCGCCTCAGGCCGCAACCCAAAGCAGGATCCATACTTGATTCATTACTACCGGATCAATTTCGACGGCGGTGGTCTCACCGCGTTGACCGAGGGCGATGGCACGCATGAGGTTCGCTATTCACCGGATCGCAAATATCTCATCGACACCTATTCCCGCATCGATATGGCGCCTGTGAATGAGTTACGGAGAGTCTCCGACGGAGGTCTGGTCTGCAAACTGGAAGAATCAGATATCAGCCAGCTCAAGGCGAGTGGTTGGGATGCTCCCGAGGTGTTCTCGGCCAAGGGGCGGGATGGGGAGACCGGGATCTGGGGGTTCATCTGCCGACCAAAGGATTATGATCCGAAGAAGAAATACCCGGTTCTCGAGTCCATGTACGCCGGGCCGCACGATTCCTATGTCCCCAAGGGCTTCAGCTCTTCAAGCCGCTACGCCTCCTGGACGGACATGGGCTTTGTCGTCGTCAAGATTGACGGGATGGGGACAGCCAATCGTTCCAAGGCCTTTCATGATGTCTGCTGGAAGAACCTGAAGGATGCCGGCTTCCCCGATCGCATTCTCTGGCATAAGGCCGTGGCGAAGAAGTACCCATGGTACGACACCTCCCGGGTGGGGATCTACGGCGGATCCGCCGGGGGTCAGAGCTCGACTGGGGCGCTACTCTTTCACCCTGAGTTCTACAAGGTCGCCGTTTCCGCCTGTGGATGCCACGACAACCGCATGGACAAAGCCTCCTGGAACGAGCAGTGGATGGGGTATCCCGTCGGGCCACATTACTCCGCTAGCTCGAATATTGATAACGCCCATCGCCTGCAGGGGAAGCTGATGCTGATCGTCGGCGAACTGGACAAGAACGTTCCTCCGGAATCAACGTTCCGGCTGGCCGATGCCTTGATCCGGGCCAACAGGGAATTCGAGCTTGTCGTCATTCCCGGCGGAGGACATGGCGACGGCGGACGATACGGCGACCGCAAGCGGAAAGATTTCTTCAGGAAGCATCTACAGGGGATCGACTCTCCGAACCGGAACGTAGTCGAGTCGTCCTTGCGGACTGAAACGCTGAAGTGGACGGAGATAGCAGAGGGTGCTCCCCCCAGGTCTCTTGATGGCTCCGCGACGGAGATTCATTTTCTCAACAGTATGAAAAAGGGGGTGAAGATCTACTGGGTAAATTTCGGCGGCGGGCTGAAGCTCTACGGCAAGCTTGCCCCGGGCGAAACCCGCAACCAGAACACCTACTCCGACGCGGTCTGGCTCGTAACCGATGAAGAAGAAAAGTCGCTGGGATATTTCCGAGCTACCCGCACGGTAGGGAAAGCGGTGATTCCGAACCGATAACCGCCGCTCGAATTCCCCTGTCTGCCAACTTGTGAAAAGAGGAGGTTCGATTTAGAAAAGGCAAAATGGTCGATCTTCGGCCGGCTTTTGTCTAAAATCGCGATCGCCCTAATGAAGAGTCACATTTCATATTTAACCCTAACCACCTGCTTTATATTGCAGGCATTTCTCTTTTCCTCCCCCGTGCCGGTTTACAGCGTGGAAAAAGCTAAGTTCCCACCACATACCTTTACGCTTCCCGATGGTTATGTCTTGAAGCGTGTTGCCGCTCCGCCCTTGGTGAAGCGTCCCATCCACATGTATTTCGACGTGGATGGCTCTCTTTACGTCACGGATAGCTCGGGGAACACGGATAAGGCTCCGAAACAACTCAAGAACCCAAAACATCGCATATTGAGGTTGGTCGACCGGGACGATGATGGGGTATTTGATCATTCGACCGTGTTTGCTGAAAAGGTGCCTTTCCCTGAAGGTATCCTTGTTTACAAGGGAGCTGTTTATGTCGGCGCGCCGCCGCACATATGGAAGTTCACCGACATTGATGGCGATCATGTTGCCGATGAGCGGACTGTTTGGTTCGACGGTGGATCCATCGAAGGTTGCGGCAACGACATGCACGGTCCGTATCTGGCTCCGGATGGCTTTTTCTACTGGTGCAAGGGAGCTTTTGCTCCGCAAAACCAAGTGCTTGGTAATGGGAGGACTTTCAAGTCGAGTGCCGCCCATATCTATCGCGCTCGTCCTGATGGCAGTCAGCTTGAAGTGGTCATCACCGGGGGGATGAACAACCCTGTTGGGCTGACCTTTAGTGACGTAGGGGAGCGCTTTTTGAGCGGCACCTTCTTTGATTTGTCCAAGCCCGGCAGGCGCGACGGTATTCTGCACGCGGTGTATGGCGGAATGTACGGCAGGAAAAACGGTCGTGTTCTCTCGCCGCACCCAAGTTCGGGAGGTTTGTTGCCGATCCTTACCCAAATGGGCCCCTCGGCTTCTTCGGGAATCGTGATGCCCAAAAGTGATGCGCTGGGCATGAGGGGCGATCTGCTCTGCTCCGATTTCAACCTGCGACGCCTCTCCAGGCATAGGCTGTCCCGATCCGGATCAACCTATTCTGCCGAGACGAGTACTTTTCTTGAGAGTGATCAGACTGACTTTCATCCCACCGACGTGATCGAGGATGCGGATGGCAGTTTGCTGGTCGCGGATACCGGTAGCTGGTACATGATCTGTTGTCCGACCTCCAAGTTCGCCAAACCCGACATCCTGGGCGCAATCTATCGGATTCAAAGAAAGAACGCAGCCTCTCCCAAGGATCCTCGTGGCTTGGAATTGGATTGGTCGAAGCCTCAAGTCGATTGGCTGTCCGACAAGCGACCCGCTGTGGTTAATCGGTCAATTGAGGCCTTGGCCAAGGAGAGTAACGTCGATGGACTGCGGGCGGCAAAGGCCCGCATCGCAGCGCTTTGGTCGCTTCACCAAATTCCCGGAAAGTCGGCCCGGGCTGCCGTTCGGGGTTTTCTCAGGAAAGAAAGTTCGGATGTCTGCGTGGCGGCCATTCATAGCGCGGGGCTTTGGCGCGATTCGGCGGCGGTGAAACCGTTGATCGAAATCCTTGCTTCTGATGATGCCCTTCTCCGTCGATTGGCCGCCATGGCCTTGGGTAGAATAGGGGACCGCATGGCCGTGCAACCTTTGCTAGAGGCTGGCTTGGCAAAAACGGATCCATTTTTGAAGCATGCCATCATCTATGCCCTGTACGAGATCGGAAATGAAGAGAGGCTTCCCGGTGATCATCCGATAACAAAACAGGTTCGGCTCATGCACCAGATCGACAAGCGTAGCCCCTCACCGCACGTCATGCCTGTCATCCAACTGGCTGATGCCGTGAAACCCGATCCGACCAAGGAGGCCCGCCAACGAAAACGCCTCGATCACCTTACCGGTTTCCTGCCCAAGGGAGATCCTGTTCGCGGGGAGAAACTTTTCCACGACGCGAGCAAGTCCTTGTGCGTCACCTGCCATGTGAAGGGTGAGGCAGGATTGGATTTCGGACCTGACCTTACCAGAATCGGAGCCATCCGCAGTGAACGGGACTTGCTCGAGGCAATTGTTTACCCCAGTTCCTCCATCGCCCGTTACTATGAGTTGGTGATGGTGCAAAAAAAAGAGGGCGAAGCGGCTGGCTTGCTGCGTAGGGATACCCTCGACAAAATTGTCCTCGGTCTGGCTCCGGGAGTGGAGCAATCCATCCCCATGAAAGAAATCAAG
>JABGZB010000198.1 GCA_018674955.1 Verrucomicrobiota bacterium
GAATGTCAGTGCGCAGGGTCTTGACCAGCGAACGATGCTGCACGCGCAACTTGTCCCAATCAGCGGGTTTAACCTTCAGGTCAATCTTGACCAGGCGTGATGTGTCAAAAAAATGATCGAAACCGTAAGGTGCCAAATCCTCTGCTCGTGCTGCTGTTGCCAGCAACAGGCAAGCGACAGGGGTGAAGAACAGGCGGATGAATCGCGAAAAGTTTGTTTCTGCTTTCATTGTGTAATTAACTGGCACTTCCTTTTATGGTGTGCCCTTTAGCGTAAGCTCCAATGGACATGAGCACAATGAATAAGACCATTTGAGGAATGGCTTTCGATTGCCCCATATTCCTCATTGGGATTTAGCTTGATGGAACGGCACGCCCTTGGTTGGGTCTGCGCGCCCGTGACGACAAAATATAAAACCCGGCCATGAGTGTTTCCTTTGTAGCCATTTTGGTGATTGCCTGCAGCATGGCACTCCTGGCCAAGCGTCTGAAGGTGCCCTACACCGTGCTGCTTGTGGTCGCGGGCCTGGCGGTGAGCCTGCTGCTAGACGGGGCGCCGGGGTTGCGTGAGCACCTCGAGAAAATCAAGCTGCAGCCCGATCTGTTGCTGCAACTCTTCCTGCCCATCCTTCTTTTTGAGGCGGCGTTCCACGTGGATCTCATGTCGTTCCTCAACAACCGGCGTGCCATCCTGTTACTTGCCATTCCCGGAGTAATCATCGGGATGGTGCTGACCACTGCGGTTTTTGTGCCAGTCGCCAACCTGATTAGGGGTGACATGGCCTGGCAGGTCGGCCTGGTCATCGCCGCCATGCTGGCGGCGACCGACCCCATTTCCGTGGTGGCACTGTTCAAGGAGTTCACCGTGGCCAAGCGGCTTGGCATCATTATCGAGGGGGAAAGCCTCATCAACGACGGCATCGCCGTGGTGCTTTTCGGGTTGGTCGTCAAGATCACCGCCGACAGTCTTGGACTCACGATACCCACCTTGCACGGCCATGCCGAAGGGGTGCACGCCCTGCAGGTGCTCGGCGATTTTCTACGCGAGATTTTCCTTGGCACAGCCGTTGGCGTAGCGGTCGGCTTGGCCATCTCGTATCTCACCAGCAAGGTCAACGACCACCTCATCGAGGTCGCCCTGACGGCCATCGCCGCTTACGGCAGCAACATCGGCGCGATACAACTCCACGCTTCGGGCGTCATCGCTGTGGTCGTCTGCGGGATGATGATCGGCAACGTCGGCGCCAAGCACGGCATGAGCCCCACCACGCGCGAGGCGGTCTTTTCCTTCTGGGAGTTTGCCGCCTTCATGGCCAATTCCTTCGTCTTCATCCTAATCGGGCTGGAGATAAAACTGGCCGGATTATGGGCGGACGCCGGGCTAATTGTGGCCTTTTTCGTGATCATGATTCTGGTGCGGGGCGTGACGGTTTTTGGAGCTCACAAGCTGGTGCGGCGCGAGGATTTGCGACTGAAAAAACCGTGGCTGCCGGTCATCACCTGGTCGGGCGTCCGAGGCAGCCTGTCGATGGTGCTAGCCATGATGCTGGTGGCCACCGGCGACAGCGGAGAGGCAACGCGCGAACTGATCCTGAACATCGTCTTCGGCGTGGTGCTGCTTTCCATCCTGCTGCAAGGCACCACGATCGAGTGGCTCATGAAACGGGTGGGACTCATTGGGGGGACTCGTGAAGAAACCGAATACCAGATGGCGTTGGCCCGACGACAGGCCATCCGGTGTATGGTGGATGATCTCGAGAGCGCGGAAGGCAGGGGCATCCTTTCCCATGGGACGTTTAAAATCCTGCGCGGCCAACTGTTCGACCGGCGCGATGGCAATGACAAGCGCATCGCAGCAATGCTCGAGAACACCCCCAGCCTGAACAACATCGAACTGGAACTTCACTCAACCCATCTGCGCGCGCTGGAAAAACAGGTTTACCGCGACCTCGAAAAGGAAGGGGACATTGACTACGACTCGATGGAATCTCTCGTACGCGATGTCGTGGAGCGCGACCGGCCGGGCGGCTAATCTTTGAACTTCAAACCCAGCTTGCGGAGCTTGGGCCAGATAACGGCGCGGCAGTACGGCGCGTTGGCGTTTAGATTGAAATAATTTTGGTGATACCCCTCCGCCTTGTAAAACGTGGCGGCCGGGGTGATCTCTGTGACGATCGGGCTGCGGAACTCACCCGACTTGCCGGCCGCCTTCAACGATTTCTCCGCCACCGCCTTGTCGGCATCAGTGTGGTAAAAAATCGCCGACCGATACTGCGTACCGATGTCGGCGCCCTGCCGGTTGAGCGTGGTGGGATCGTGCGCTTTCCAAAAGACCGCCAGCACTTTTTCGAGCGTGATTTTTGCCGGATTGAATTCCACCTTCACCACCTCGGCGTGGCCGGTTCGGCCGGTGCATATTTGTTTGTAAGTGGGATTGGCCACCGTACCGCCCATGTAGCCGGAGGTCACTTTAGTGATGCCGTCGATCCGCTGGTACACCGCCTCCACACACCAAAAACAGCCGCCGCCAAGCGTGATGGAACCGGCCTTGGCCGCTTTTGTCAGGGGTTCGTTGGATGGGTTCACAATAGGCTTTGGGGTGCTGGCCGGTTTGGCCGTTTTATCGTTCGCCTCACTGCATGCCGCGCAGCAAAGGAGCGTCGTCCAACTGAATAACCTCAAAAAAGTGTTCATCTATCTTCAAGTTGTCGCTGCAAAACCTAATGCACTCCTTAGCCGAGCGGAAGGCAAAATGACTACGGCGTGACGGTGCGGTAAAAGTGGTCGCGCTCCACCATCGCCGACTCGTCAACAAACTCCACCGGCTCGGCCGCACCCTCGATGAGCTTGAGCACTCGCCACTGCCGCAAGTCGGATGAAACCTCGACTCGATAAAGTTGCCCCGCTTGCCCGGCGAGGATCAGCCTCGGCTTGCCGCCCTTGTCCAGGGTGGCCGTGAGCGTCGGTGGCTCCGGCGGCGCGGCCAACTGGCCCGACTCGAGAATCAATCCCGCTCGCCCGGCGATGATGAACCGCCGGTCGCCGAACGCCACCCCGCCGAGGCTCGTCTCCGTGCCGGAACTGCGGCGCAGCCACGCCTTGCCATCGGGCGAGGTCAGCAGTGTGCCGTTGGCTCCAACTGTCAGAAACATCCCGCCGCCGAACGTCACGTCGTTGAGCCACTCAGTCGTGCCCGACTTGGCGGTAAGCCAGCGCTGCCCGTTGTCCGAGTAAAGGATCGTCCCCTTGAAGCCGACAGCGACAAACCGGCCGTTGCCGAACGCCACGCTCTCGAGGCCGCTCGACGTCGGCGTGCTGCGTTCCGTCCACTTCGTTCCGCTGACCGAGGAGACGACCGTGCCCCGCGTGCCGACGGCCACGTACTGCCCGCCGCCGGTCGTGATGTGTTTGAGCC
>JABGZB010000199.1 GCA_018674955.1 Verrucomicrobiota bacterium
ACCCTCATAGGCGTCGGTCTTGAAGCCGGTGGCGGTGTCGTTGTCGGTGTCGAGCAGCCAATGGTAGTAGTAGCGGTTTTTCATCCCCTCGGGGGTGTCATCCACCGACGGAGCGGCGATGCCGTAAACAGACATCGTCAGGTGAAGGTTGCTGCCCTCGACTTGGGCGGTGATGTTTTTGATGTCACCACTGGAGTCGGCCATGTCTTTGGGATCATCGACTGAAGTCACAGGTGCCGGAGCGGCATCCGGAGCAGTCCAATCGTCGAAGTTGCCATCGATCGCCATGCGACCGCCACCGACCTCTTTAAGAGTGAGTGGGGAAGATTCGACAAAATCGACAGCCCAACCATCGCTGGCACCTTCCTGAAATGCGGAGAAGCCGACCGTTTGGCCGGGCGTCAGGCCAAGGTCGGCCAATGGAATCATTGCTTCGATCGAGTCGTCTCCTGTGGCAAATGTGTAATCTACGACGAGCGGCGCATCGTCGCCGATGAGGACGTCGTAAGCGGAGAGGCCATTGGGTTTGCCGTCGCGCCAACCGAACTGAATGATCAAGTCCACACCGAGCGGCTTGGCCAAGCCGGTGGAGTTCCCCTCGTAGGCATCGGTCTTAAAGCCGGTGGCTGTGTCGTTGTCGGTGTCGAGAAGCCAATGGTAGTAGTAGCGATTCTTCATGCCCTCGGGGGTGTCATCCGCCGACGGGGCAGCGAGGCCGTCAACGGTCATCCGCAGGAACAGGTTGCTGCCCTGCACGACGGCTTGGATGTTGCGAATGTCGCCGCTGGAGTCGGCCATGTCTTTCGGGTCGCTCACTTCGGCCAAGCCGGTGAGGCCAGCGCTCTCAAGAGTCACGCTGTCGGACTCGACAAAATCGACGGACCAGCCATCGCTGGCACCTTCCTGAAATGCGGAAAAACCGACCGATTGGCCTGCGGTCAACTTAAGGTCAGCCAAGGGGATCACAGCGTTGATCGTGTCGCCGCTGACGCTGAACGCGTAGTCCTCGACGAGAGGTGCATCATCACCGATGAGGACATCGTATGCTGAGAGGCCGTTGGGCTTACCGTCACGCCAACCGAACTGAACGATCAAGTCCACACCGAGTGGCTTGGCCAAGCCGGTGGAGTTGCCCTCGTAGGCGTCGGTCTTGAAGCCGGTGGCCGTGTCGTTGTCAGTATCAAACAGCCAGTGGTAGTAGTAGCGGTTTTTCATGCCCTCCGGGGTGTCGTCCACCGATGGGGCGGCGATGCCGTGTACGGTCATCGAAAGGTGCAGATTGTCACCCTTAACGATAGCTTTGATGTTTTTAACGTCGCCGCTGGAGTCGACCATGTCCTTGGGGTCGTTCACTGAAGCGCCCGGGCTTACTGGTCCGCTGAGAACCAGCGAGGCGGACTCGACAAAATCGACGGACCAGCCATCGCTGGCACCTTCTTGAAATGCGGAAAAGCTGACCGATTGGCCTGCCGTCAACTTAAGGTCAGCCAAGGGGATCACTGCGCTGATCGTATCGCCGCTGACGCTGAATTCATAGTCTTCGACGAGAGGTGCGTCATCGCCGATGAGGACGTCGTAAGCGGAGAGACCGTTGGGTTTGCCGTCGCGCCAGCCGAACTGGACGACCAAGTCCGCACCGATTGGCTTGGCCAAGCCGGTGGGGTTGCCCTCGTAGGCGTCATTCTTGAAGCCGGTGGCGATGTCGTTGTCGGTGTCGAACAGCCAATGGTAATAGTAGCGGTTCTTCATCCCCTCGGGGGTGTCATCGACTGACGGGGCGGCAATGCCGTAAACCGTCATCGAAAGATGCAGATTGTTGCCCTCGACGTGGGCTTGGATCTGGCGGATGTCGCCGCTGGAGTCGGCCATGTCCTTGGCATCGTCCACGGTGGCCGCGTTGATTCCTTCCCAATCGGCGAAGTGGCCATCGATGACGATTTGCGCTTCGGCGCTCGTGACGCCCCAGAAAGTCGCGGCGGACAGCATCAAAGCTGACAGGCCGCGCTTGATTCGGATGGATTGTTTTTTGTACATGACGATACGTTTATTGGGTTGTTGATTGTAACTTGGTAAGAAAATGCTCGGCCAAAATGCCTAGAGCGTTTAAATACGTCTTGCAGTATAATCCGTTGGACTAATTTGAACATGGCGCATTCTCGTACAAGGCCAGACACCATCGGCATCCGTGACCGCGTCATCGGGGCGAAGGTGGGTTTGTCGCTGGTCAAGTCCATCTCGGCGATTTTCAGTCACACCGCGTCGAGGGTTTCCTGGCATTCGCATAACCAGTTTGAGCTGCTTTTTGTGATGGACGGCGCGACGGTTTACGAATTCCAGGATCGTGATTCGATCGAGTTGACAGGGGGGCATTTCATGGTGGTGCCGCCCGGTGTGATGCACCGGGGTGAGCAGGATTTGCGCATGCCGACTACGCTCATCGGCATCGTGCTGGCGCTCGACGCACGGGGAGCCACGCGCAACACGCCGTTCACAACCCGGGACCTGGGCTGGTTGCGGCTTCACTTCAAGACGAACAGCCTCACCGTGCATCCGCTTGGCCAGGACTTGCGGCAAACCATTACTCAACTTGACAGAAAGTTAAGCGGTAAGAAACAAAACGACGACGAACTTTCGGCGGCGGACTTGCGGATCGACGTCTGCTCGGCGATCTCGGGGGCGGCGAGGCAGTTGAGCGTCGTGGACTCAAGGGACTCGCAGTTTATCGTGAATTCAGCGATCGACTACATGCGTGCTCACCTGAATGAACCTCTCTCCATCGGGAAACTCGTCACTCTCATCGGCTACGGTCGCTCCCGTTTTTTTGAGTTGTTCCGAGCCAACACCGGCATGACGCCAAACGACTATCTGCAGAGGCTCCGGCTGGAGGCCGCCCGGGGGTTGCTGTCGGAAACGTCGCGGCCTGTGACGGAGATCGCGTTCGATGTTGGCTTCAACTCAAGCCAGTATTTCAGCACCGTGTTTCTGCAATACACCGGGCTGACGCCGTCCGGTTTTCGCAGTCGGGGTGCTGGCAGCGAGCCGTGAGCACCGCGAAACAGGAACGTCAGTTAACTGCCCAGTCGAAGAAACCCATCGTGTCGAGGTCGCGCTGAAGCTGGTCGACGCTGGCAGGGGACAAGCGGTGCATCGGTGGGCGCACCGGGCCGCAATCCACGCCGACCAACGCCATCACCGCCTTGGCCGTTGGCAGGTAGTCGCACTCCATGAACAGTTTTATCATCCCGGCGGACTTCGACTGGAGAGCCTCGGCCGCATCAAGGTTACCCTCATCAAACGCTGCCTGAATTCTTTGGTACAGTGGCGCGGCAAAATTATAAGTGCTGCCCACCGCGCCGTGGCAGCCTACGCTCAACCCATGCAGCAATCGCTGGTCGATGCCGTAAAGGATGTTGGCACTCCCACCGTTGTTGCGGACGCATGCCTGCAGCATGTCATCGTCGAAGTTGGAGAACTTGACGCCCGAGAATCCGGGCAACCGTTCCTTGGCCAAGTCGATGAACTCACGCGTGTCGAGAGTGACACCGGTCATCAACGGAATGTCGTAAAAGTAAAATGGCATCTCCGGTGCCGACCGAGTCACTTCGGCAAACCAATCGCAAAGCGCCGCCGCATCGGTCGGCTTGAAGAAGGTTGGAGCCATCGCTGAGATCACGTCGGCACCCGAGTCGTTCGCCGTCTGCACGAGTGCCTGTGCGTCCGGCAGGCTGTTGTGTCCCACATGCGCAACGAAATGTTGTCCGTTGTTTCGCGCCGCGCTGCCCCAAGCCTCGAACAATTTCTGCCGCTCGCTGGTCGTCAGCGATTGGCACTCGCCGGTCGTGCCGCCGACGAAGACGCCGCGCACCCCCAGTTTGGCCAAGTGCTCCGCCTGCGCCGGCACTCGTTCATAGTTCACCGAAAAGTCATCGTGCATCGGCGTGTGCGCGGCGGCGATTAATCCATCAAGTTTCATCCAAATGATGTCAGCCGTCGGGTCTACTCTCTGGCAACCGGTGGGCTGACTTCGGCGAGCAAAACCATAGCCCCCCCCGGCTTTGCAAGCTTTTCCTTCAACCTTTCCATCAAGTGGATCCGAGCCATGCCGGGTTAAAACCAAGGTTGCGGAACGTCGCTTGAGCCTTCTCCCGTGGAGGTTTTCTCATGCCAGCGAGAGAGGAGGTGGCCGTCTAGTTGGGGGCCCTTGGCAACCTTTTGATCATTGGAATGAAGGCTGATTTCGACAGATTCGGAGTGGTGTCAGGCTCTCCAGTTCTCGGCGCTGGAGTGGATCACGTCTTAGTCTTTCTTTTCCAATGAGATAAGTCTTATTCATCGCTTGACCAGATGCGTATTAAGAGGGGGTTTGAAAACTTTTTGGGAGACCGGAGGGCCAGTCGCTTGGCCAAGCGCGCTTTAAGTCCCAATTTTCAAGTAGTTACGACTCAAAACTTTTTTTAAAAAAAATTTCAGAAAGAGGTTGCACACTGAAAAAAAATTGTTACGTTGTCCGGCCCTTTTCCTGCGGGAATAGGATCGGTTAGAAAATTTGGCAACCCGCCGAAAACCCGCTTTCCCAGAGCAGGGGAGTTATGGAGGGGTGCGTCACAGCCTCAGTCGAGGCACCAAGATTGAATGCCAGTTAAGAGTTTCAACCCTGTAACGCCGTCAAGGCGTTACATGAAAGTTTCGTCGTTTTCGGAGATTACGAAAACGAAGCCCGAGAAGCGTCTGGTCAAGACGAAGAAGAAGACCGGCGGTCGCAATAGCTATGGTCGGGTTACGGCCCGGGGTATCGGCGGCGGACACAAGCAGAAGATTCGCAACGTTGACTTCAAGCGGAACAAGCACGGTATGGCGGCAGAGGTGATCGCTATAGAGTATGATCCTTGCCGCTCGGCTCGCCTAGCACTCCTTAAATATGAGGACGGGGAAAAGCGCTACATGATCGCCGTGGACGGTTTCGAGGTGGGCACCAAGGTGATGAGCGGCCCGGAGGCGCCAATTGAGAATGGGAATTTCCTGCCAATGGCAAAAATCCCCTCCGGAACAGAGATTCACAACATGGAGTTAAGCCCGGGGCGGGGAGGACAGTTGGTTCGATCCGCCGGAACATCGGCGACGCTGATGGCGTTTGCAGATGGTTATGCGCAGGTGAAGCTGCCCTCCGGGGAGATTCGGAAATTCAACGGGAAGTGTTACGCCACGATGGGTTCGGTGGGCAATGCCGATCACGAAAAGATCGTCATAGGCAAGGCTGGCCGGACGCGCAACAAGGGCAAGCGCCCGATCACGCGTGCTGTGGCGAAGAACCCGGTGGATCACCCCATGGGAGGCGGCGAAGGCAAAACTTCGGGGGGTGGGCATCCGGTGTCGCCATGGGGAGTCTTGGCCAAAGGCTTCAAAACGCGGCCAAAATATAAACCATCCAATCGCTGGATATTGGTTCGCCGTGACGGTCGGCCGATGAAGCAGAAATAAACAGACATGGGACGTTCGATCAAAAAAGGACCGTTTGTGGAGCAACACCTTCTCGACAAGATCGAGAAGCTGAATGCCGACGGCAAAAAGAAGCCGATCAAGACATGGTCGCGCCGGTCGACAATCGCGCCGGAATTTGTTGGTCACACATTTATGGTGCACAACGGCAAGGCCTTTTTGACCGTGTTTGTGACCGAAAACATGGTGGGGCACAAACTGGGAGAGTTTTCGCACACACGCACATTTAAGAGCCACGGGTCAAAGCAATAACAAGTAAGCAAGCGGATATAATGGAAGTTTTGGCAGTCACAAAAGGAGTTCGGATGTCCCCGCAGAAAGTGCGGGAGATGGTTCGTCAGATCCAGGGCATGCACGCCGTGGAGGCCAGCGCCCTCTTGGGGGCTGTTCCACGGAAGTCCGCACGCTTGGTCGCCAAGACCCTCAAGTCGGCCATGGCCAACGCGGAGCATATCGCCGACGAATGGGACGCTGACGATTTGCGCAATCGTATTTCTGAGCTGGAGCAGAAAGTCAGCTCCACGAACAACAAGAAAACACGCCGTAGCAGCCAGACCAAGATAGATGCTTACCAAAGTTTTCTGGACTCCACGCACAAGCTCGACCAAACGATGCTCTATGTAAAAGAGGCAACCGTGGGAGATGCGCCGACAATGAAACGCTGGCGCCCGAGGGCTCGTGGCTCA
>JABGZB010000200.1 GCA_018674955.1 Verrucomicrobiota bacterium
AATTTCTCGCGTTGCCGGGCCAAACTCCGGGTGCTCGCACAGCAAAAACGACTCGGCCAACTCCGGCTTGCCCAAGCGATGCGCCGTCTCCGAAAAACTCACCGCCGCGAAGTAAACCTGCGTGAGCGCCGTAAACAATTCAAAGTCGCCCATGCTCGCGTACAGCGCGCCGACCAGCCGCGAGACTTGGTCAAGCTCGGCCACTGTTCGACGCTCGTACTCGGCCCTGTCGATCTCGCCGCCGAGCAGCTTGGCCAAGCGCTGGATGCCGAGCAGCGTCAGCGGGAAACCGGTTGACAACAGCGGATCCACAAACCCCGACGACGACGGCAACAGCGCCCAGCGCTCGCCGGTGATTTGCCCGCTGCAAAACGACAACTCCGGCGCGAACACAAACCCACCCACCGGCTCGGCGGCGGCGAACTGTTTGGCCAACGACGGCAGCTTGGCCAACAGTCGTTGCCAGCCGGGCGCACCCTCGGCCAAGCCCAACTCGACGGCGCGCTCGCCCGTTGCCGCGACCCCCGCGCTGGTGATGCCGTTGTTGAATTTCAACACCCAAACCCAGCCGCCGTCGAACACGTGATGCACCGCCGCCGACTCCACCGGATACGGCGTACCCTCCTCGCTTGGCCAAGCGCCGACGTTTTTGAAATGCGCGAACAATCCGCTAATCGCCGGTACCAGCGGCAACTCGCGGTTAGCCAAGCCAAGCGTGCGGTGCAGCCAACCACGCGGCCCGGTGGCATCGATCACGAAGCCGGCGTGAAACCGCACCGGCCCGCGGTTTCGCCGTCCGCCAAGCGTCACGCCGTCCGGTTGCTCGTCGAAATCTGTCAACTCGGTTTGGTCGAAATACTCGACGCCAAGTCGCTGCGCCTCGTTGACCAAGTGGTGATCGAAGTCGGCGCGAAACCAGTGCGTGTCAGCGACCTCGTCGCGCGGGCTGGCAGCAACGAGGAGTTGGTTTCGCCGCTGCTCATCGTCCCTGAACGACTGGCCAAGCGTGTGGTGAAAAAAGGAAAACCCGCGCTTGAGGCCGCAGCCGATTCCCGGGTGTTCGCGCTGCCACTCACCCCAGCGGCGGAACGGCAAAAGCTGCGGTAAGTCGTGTTCCTCGGCGAGTTGCTGCAACAGCAAATTGGCCAACGGCGTGGACGACTCGCCGATCGCGAAGCGCGGATGCGTGCCACGCTCGACCAGCACGACCGAGCGCCCCAGCCGCCGCGCCACCATCGCCATCAGCGCCCCGCCAAAACCGCCCCCCACAACCGCTATGTCCGCTTTGTGTTCCACTCCGTTGGGCCAAGTTAGCAGAAAGCCAAGGCGGCTCCAAAGTGAATGCTCGTTGCGCTTGGGCGGGCGGGGCGATAGCGTCGGCGACCGCATGATTCAACTGACTCGCACCGTTTTTTTCGTCACCGTTTTTTTGTTCGCGCTCGGGCTTGGCCAAACGGCCGGGGCAGAGGCCAATCGCAACGTGAAACTGCGCGGCGGGCTGCAGAACTCGCGCATCCAGTTTGAGCAGAAAAAGACCGGGCGCGTCGCGTTCATCGGCGGGTCGATCACGCAGATGGACGGCTACCGGCCGATGGTCAGCGACTGGCTGCAGGCGCGGTTCCCCGGGACGAAGTTCGAGTTCATCAACGCCGGGATCTCTTCGACCGACTCGCAGACGGGGGCGTTCCGGCTCGGCGACCATGTGCTGGACAAGGGGCGGATCGACCTGTTGTTCGTAGAATTCGCGGTGAACGACGATCAGGACGCGCGGCACTCGCGGCGCGGCTGCATCCTCGGCATGGAGGGCATCATCCGGCAGATGCGGCTCCGGCAGCCGTTGTGCGATCTTGTGGTGACGCACTTTGTCAATCCGACGATGCTTAAACAGATTCAGTCCGGCCAAGTGCCGCCGTCGATCAAGGCGCACGAGGATGTGCTGCGGCATTACAACGTGTCGTCGGTGTATCTGGCTCGCGAGGTGGCCGACCGCATCGCCGCCGGCAAACTGACCTGGGCGCAGTACGGCGGCACGCACCCGAAGCCGGCCGGCAATGCGATGGCGGCTGAGTTGATCGGCGAACTGCTGGATCGCCGCTGGGCCAAGCCGCTCCCGGCGGGCGCGACCAAGGGCGCAATGCTGCTCCCGGCCAAGCCTCTCGACGCGGCCAGTTTTTTCAACGGCCGGTTCCTGTCGCCCGGCTTGGCCAAGCGCGGCGACGGCTGGGCATGGCATGTGCCGGAGTGGCGGGAAATCCCGGGGAGTTTCCGGCAGACATTCGCCGGGCTGAAGCTGCTCTGCGGCGCGCGAGCGAGCGGCGAGGTGTCGTTTGAGTTTGAGGGCCGGGCGGTAGGGGCTTACGTGCTGGCCGGGCCGGACGCCGGGGTGCTGGAGGTAAGCGTCGACGGAGGGGAATACAGGCCAACGAACTTGTACCACCGCCACAGCCGGGGGCTGCATTATCCGCGCACGGTGATATTTGCGACCGACCTCGCGGCGGGCAAACACGCGATCCGGCTGCGACTGGCCAAGCCGCCCGGCGACGGGGCCAAGAGTACTGCGGCGCGGATCCTGCAATTTGTGGTCAATTGACAGGGCGGGGTTTTCGCTCATTTCGCTTGCAGCACCCAGATCGGAGTGCCAAGTTTGGCCCGTGAAACTATTGTCCAAGCCCAAAACGAAGCGTGCCTTCACGCTGATTGAGCTGCTGGTCGTGATAGCGATCATTGCCATCCTCGCGGCGCTGCTGCTGCCCGCCCTCGGCAAAGCAAAGCAGACCGCCACCGGCATCGCGTGCATGAACAACAACCGGCAGTTGATGCTCGCGTGGAACTTATTCGCCACCGACAACGAGGGACGCATCCCGTACGCCAGCGCGTATTATCAAGAACCAACGGTGAAGTTTTCGTGGGCGGTTGGAGGCGCGCCCGTTAATTCGAGTGAGAATTACATCAGCAAGGGAGTAATCTACAAATACGCCGGGAACTCGGACGACGTCTTTCGCTGCCCGGCCGATACCTCGATGGTCAAGGACGCCAACGGCAATCTGGTTAAGCGCGACCGCAGCTACAGTATGAACATCTTCATGGGCGGCTGGTCCGGGTGGGCATTTTGGGGAGATCAGCAGTGGGAAGTTTATCACGCGCTTGATGATATCGAAGATCCTTCCGGACGATTCGTATTGCTGGACATGCGGCCCAACAGTATCAACGCAGGCAACTACCGCGTGGATATGTCCGGCTGGCCGAACCAGCCAAATCTGCATCGCTTCTGGCAGGACTACCCTGGTGTGTACCACATCGACGCCACGATGTTTTCGTTCGCCGATGGCCACTGCGAAAAGAAACGCTGGCAGGACGAGCGCACGAAGCACCCCCCCGAGGACGCGGCCGGTAACATCCCGAACCGCAAAATCTCGACGCCGAACAACAAGGACGTTTACTGGATGCAGGAACGCACGACGCGGATGGAATCTCCGCAAAGAAAATACACCGGGCCGGCCTACGCCTACACGGCAAAACTGGCCGGCCATCCTTACTGGGGCTACTGGAAATCTCCGGGGGAATAGCATGGCGATTGGCCAAGCGAGGTGTTTGACTTACCATAACAATCAGGCTAATTTAATTTAAAGTGAAAAAGGCATTCACTCTGATTGAACTTCTGGTCGTAATCGCGATCATCGCCATCCTCGCGGC